>JAUIKP010000537.1 GCA_030430725.1 Nitrospiria bacterium | reverse complement strand
GGATTCCGCATTGGCCAAATTGCTGGCAATGATATTGAGCCGCTGCCGTTGTGCATCCAAGGCAGACCCCACCACCGCAAACACACGATCAATATTCATCTCAACCCCCTTTTTCCGACATCCATTTCAGATCTTCCCATCCTTCCAATCCTCCCCATCTTCACCAACTTTCCGCGTCAATCCCCGCCCTACTTCTTGACATCAGCGGATTAGGTGCCGTCAGCTCAATATTGTTCACCTACCGCCACTACCCCCATCAATTGCCGCATTCCACCCATCGAAACGACCCTTTAGGAATTGACTGACCGCCATATACATCAAGGTATTTTCTGCCATTAGAGTCATTTCTTTTTCCAAATTCACGGTATTCTCATCTAACCCGGCTCCGGCATCCTGTTTGATGGTGTGCTGAAAAATCCGGGATTCCTCTGAGGTCGTGCGCACATGTTTTGGATTGGTAACGACGGACTCCAATGGACCATCCCCTCGAAGAACCGCATTGAATGTTTCGTGAAATGGGAGGATCCTGGACTTGTAGCCGGGCGTTTCTTCGTTGGCCATATTGGAGGCAATCGTTTCCTGAATGCCGCTTCGGACATCCATTGCTCGCTCAAAGAGTCGCGTGCCTTCATCCCACGGGGAAATCATCATGGCCTTCTCTCCTTTCCGGTTTGCATGTTCTCCTGTGTTTTCACCTGTATCCCCACTCCCGGCCCACGAAAGCCTTGACGTCGTCACACAAGACAGCAACACCAATGCCAGAAATGATCGACAAGGAGTGTAAATTAAGGAGAAAAAAGGAGATCTTCCTGTTTTTCTCTTCACTTCTCAACTCACACCTCCTATGTCATACAGGCTCCCAGGGAAACTTTTGCCTGCACCGGAATAATTTTCCTCACCACTCCTACCGTTCTTCCAAACTGACAGTCGCGAGGCATTCAGATGTTCTCTGTTGGTCTCCTTTCAAATACCCAGCGAAAGCCCTCCATTTAACTGTCGATATTCGCGTAATTTATTCCGTAAGGTTCGAATACTGATTCCTAAGGTCCTGGCCGCGTGAGTCCGATTCCCATCATGGCGTTCCAGGGTTTTCAAGATTAGTTCCCGTTCCATTTCCCAAATAGTCCCGCTTGGCGCACTGGCCTGATTAACCATCAATTGGGGTTCCTCAAACTGAAAATGCTCGATCCTTAAAGGCCCATTGCCGGCTAACAACACTCCCCGTTCAATCACATTTTCCAGTTCGCGTACATTTCCCCGCCACGGCCGTCGCTTCAAATGCGACATTGCCTCTTCAGAAATCTCGCACGAGGTTCGCCGGTTTCTTCGCAAGGAACGGTTGGCAAAATATTCCGCCAATAATTGAATGTCCTCCGGACGATCACGCAACGGAGGAATGGTAAACGGCATGACACTCAGCCGGTAATACACGTCTTCCCGAAACCGCCCAGCCTGAACTTCCTGCGCCAGATTTCGATTCGTCGTGGCGATCACCCGCACATCCACCTGCACCGGCTGTCTGGAGCCAAGACGATCCACTTCACGTTCCTGGAGGACTCTGAGTAATTTGGCTTGTAATCCCAAACTCATTTCCCCGATTTCATCCAACAACAATGTTCCCTGGTGGGCTAATTCAAACTTGCCGCATCGTCTCGCGAGCGCACCCGTAAAGGCCCCCTTTTCATACCCAAACAATTCACTTTCCAAAAGTCCTTCCGGCAGGGCCGCGCAATTGATCGCCACAAAGGGTTGAAGGGCCCTAGGACTATGGCGATGGACATGCCGGGCCAGAACCTCCTTGCCTGTCCCGCTTTCGCCTTGAATTAAAATGGTTGCCGGGCTGGCCGCCACCATCTCCAACATGCTCATGGTGTGCAACACTTTTGGATCTCTGGTCAGGAATCCCTCACGAGGCTCTTCCCGTCGACATCTCTCCTGTTCCCTCAGGACATCCAATCCCGACACAGGCTGCTCATCTTTTAACTGGTCAATAAGTTTTTCAAGACGATCAAGGGGAAAGGGCTTTTGAAGAAAATCGGTTGCTCCATATTTGAGAGCCTCGACTGCGGCATCCACCCCACCATAGGCGGTCATAACCACTACCGGCATAAGGTGTCCCTGGTTTCGGACTTCCCGTAAAAAATCCATACCACCTTTGCCGGGCAGATTCAGATCGGTCAGCACCAGCCATGGAGCCTCGCGTTCCATCCGTTCCAATCCCTCATAGCCATCTCGGGCAACCGTGACGGCATACCCATGCTGACTCAAGGCGTGAGTCAGGGC
>JAUIKP010000041.1 GCA_030430725.1 Nitrospiria bacterium | reverse complement strand
AGAACTTCCCAAAATCACATTGGCTGTTTTTCGTCCAACTCCGGGCAGGGAAGTTAAGTCCTTCATCGTTCCTGGCACCATTCCGTGAAAACGCTGCACCAGAGCCTGACCACACCCAATAAGATGACGCGCTTTATTTTTATAAAATCCCGTTGTGCGAATGAGCGCTTCTAATTCGGCTGGATCCGCACTGGCATAATCCTGTGCCGTGCGATAACGGGCAAACAGGTTCGGGGTCACCTGGTTGACCCTCTGGTCTGTGCATTGGGCCGAAAGAATTGTGGCCACCAACAACTCAAGCCGATTGGAGGAATCTAATTCTACTCTCACGTCAGGAACGGATTGATCCAATGCGGCAAGGATCCGACGTACCCGCTTTTTCGCTTCTGCCGGCGATTCCATCGGCCGTCGTGCTGTCCTGAGTCGACTCATCGGTAAAGCAAGACGCCTCACGGAAAGGTCCCGGCTGGAGCCGGAGGAGGATAGAGCGGTATTTCCTGACAATTCCCCGTCCTGCCACCTTCTGACTGAAGATCACGAAGCAGGGACGTGAGTTCCTGCCGAATCATAAGAAGTGATGCATCTCGTAACGCCGATCCCCCCACTCCTCCATATCGCTGACAGAGGAGTTGCAGGTTTTCTTCCCCCATTAGATCGGCTTTATTAAAAAAACGCAGGCATGGGATGCTTTCAAGCCCCAATTCCTTCAAGATATTGTCTACCGCAATGATGTGCTGTCCAGGATCGGGGACATGGGCGTCTATCACGTGGAGCAACACGTCGGCCTCTTGCAATTCAAGCAAGGTGGTCTGAAATGCCGCCATAAGGTCTTTTGGCAAATCCCGGATGAATCCTACGGTATCTGTCAGAATGACCTCGCCTAATCCAGGTAGATACCATCGCCGGTTGACCGTATCAAGTGTCTCAAACACACGATCCTTTACAGAGACTTGGCTCTGTGTCAACGCATTTAACAAAGTCGACTTCCCCACATTGGTATAGCCAATAATGGAAATGACAGGAAGTCCTCGCTTCCTGCGCATTTTTCGTTGCTCCTGACGACCATGTGCCATAGACTCCAAGTCCCGCTCCAATCGTTGAATACGATCCCTGGCTCGACGTCGATCCGTTTCCAACTTGGTTTCTCCAGGCCCTCGTGTGCCAATCCCCCCCGCTAACCGGGAAAGAGCCGAGCTGGACTGAGCAAGTCGTGGGAGCAAATACCGCAGCTGTGCCAGTTCAACTTGAATTTTTCCAATGGAGGAATGGGCCCGTCGGGCAAAAATATCGAGAATCACTTGTGACCGGTCTAAAACCCGCAGGTCCGTGATTTCGGAAATACCCCGTACCTGAGCCGGGGTTAAATCCTGATCAAAAATCAAGGTATCGGCACCGGATTGGAGCGCTCGAATCGCCAACTCTTTCATCTTTCCCGACCCCACGACAAACTTCGGATGAATCGCCCCCAAACGTTGCGTGATACACCCTAAAACTTCTACGTCCTGGGCACGCACCAATTCTTGTAATTCCTGGAGACGGCCTTCTTCCGAAGCATTACTCCCTGTGCTGACACTAACAAGGAGCGCCCTCCCCTCCCGAACACCTTCTCGTAACCCTGGATTCGAGCGAACAATTTCTTGCTCTAACGATTGAATAAATTGCTGGCAATCCAAGTGAAACGAATGAAAGGCACAGGGCGGTAACTCCACCGTGGTTCGTCCCTGAATAGGATTCGACAGAATGTGGGCCACATAGACATCCCGAAGTCCCCCATCTTTTCCCACACCAAGCGCTATGATTAAATCCAACCGAAGAAGAGCCAGATCGGTCAGATCATCCTGGGTCAGAGGTTGATTGTTGAGATGGGTATGGACTAAACGAACCCCTCGTAACAACCGAAGGCCTGACCGGGTCCGCGAGAGATGGGGGATAACCAATTCGTGGTGGTCACCGATCAAAACCGATTCAATTTGGCCTTGCCGATTGACCAACAGTCCGATTTGCCGTCTCGTCTCATAGGTGAGTTCGGCACATTCCCGAGCAACCTCCGAGGTCACAACTTTTTCTGAAGGGATCCGTCGACGATAGAGACGCTCCATTCGGCTAATGTGATTCGCCTTTAACCCATGAAGATTACCGAGAACAACAGGAATGATTCTACTCCTTTTGCGATATCATCTGGGGCATTGAAGGGAAACTTCAGCCATCGCGGACCCATCGATTTTACACTGCAACGTAGAGATCGCATCGACTTCCCATGTGGCTCTCTCCTTGCGCTTGAGTTGTTCCAATCCCGCCGCGGCAATCATGGCACCATTGTCCGTACAGAGCGCACGTGGAGGGAGAGTCACATGCAGCCCCATTGTGCGAGCACGCTCCTCAAGCCTCAGGCGAAGACGAGAGTTTGCAGCCACTCCCCCCACGACCGAGATCCCTTTCACATCATATTGACGGGCAGCGCGGCAAAGTTTCTCCACCAACACATCCACAATAGCTTCCTGGTAACTGGCCGCTATATCAGCCACAGTCGATGGAGAATGCCCCTTTTGTAGTTCATCCCGCACAAAATATCGAAGTGCGGTTTTCAGCCCACTGAAACTGAAATTGAAATTTTGGCTTTGAAGAGTTGGGCGGGGGAATGAGACGTGGTGAGGATTACCCTGCTCGGCAAGTCGGTCAATTGCCGGGCCACCCGGATAAGGAAGCCCGAGCATTTTGGCGCCCTTATCGAACGCTTCTCCCGCTGCATCATCCATTGTCCACCCAATGAACTGATATTCTCCACGACGAGGAACCAATGCCAAATGCGTGTGCCCCCCGGACGCAATCAAGACCATGGCTGGGGTTGGCAAATTTGGATTGGACAACCATGCGGACGCCAAATGCCCATCCAAATGATTCACTGCCACCAATGGTATTTTGGTGGCATATGCGAGAGCTTTGGCAAAATTTACTCCAACGAGTAAGGCACCAACCAATCCAGGACGATTTGTGACCGCAATCCCGGTTAACTCGGAAAGAGAAATTTTAGCCAGACCCAAGGCTTCCATGGTCAGAAGCTCCAGACACTCCATATGACGACGCGAAGCTAATTCCGGGACCACTCCCCCATAACGGGCATGCACCTCAACCTGCGAATCCAAAATATTTGAAAGAATTCGACCTTCCCCATCCAACACAGCCACAGCTGTTTCATCGCACGAAGTTTCAATTCCTAAAATCACTTAAACGTCCTTTTCAGCGCCATGATTCATTTGGCAAAAAACAACAAAACCCTCAGGACTGTCGGTCCTGAGGGTTTCATCTAAGATTTGACCATCCTTACATCCAATCACACACTCGCTAACACCTCTTCTTCAATGAAATTTGGAGTCTGATCGGTTAGGACAACCTTAATCTTTTTGGCATCTTTAAACCGCCCCTTAATCAGTTCTTCGGAGAGAGGATCTCCCAACTGGCGTTGAATAGTTCGGCGAAGGGGACGGGCACCGTATTGTTGTTCAAACCCTTCGTCAATCAGCCACTGCTTCACCTCGTCGGTGACATCTAAATATACTCCTCTTTCCACAAGACGACCATTGAGTTCTCCAATGAGAATGTCAACGATACTCACCAAATGTTCTTTCGTGAGTTGGTCGAAGACAACTAATTCATCAATACGATTTAAGAACTCAGGACTGAAATGACGCTTTAATTCGGCAAGGACTTCACCACGAATCCGTGAAGAATGCTCAGCCTCTACATCACGCTGGAACCCAAGAGATACACCCTTTTGAATGAATCGGGTTCCCAAATTTGAGGTCATCACCAAAATGGTATTTTTAAAGTCCACCTTCCGACCTAAACTATCCGTCAATACTCCATCATCAAGTACCTGCAGCAAGACATTAAAAATATCCGGATGGGCCTTTTCAATTTCATCAAATAATACAACTGAATAGGGACGACGTCTTACTTTCTCCGTCAATTGTCCACCTTCTTCATATCCCACATATCCAGGAGGGGCTCCAAACAGCCGTGAACTGGTAAATTTCTCCTGGTACTCCGACATGTCTACCCGAATTAACGCTTCATCAGTATTAAACAAGAATTCCGCTACTGCGCGAGCCAACTCGGTCTTACCAACCCCAGTTGGTCCAAGGAATATAAACGACCCAATGGGTTTTTTGGCATCTTTTAAACCAGCCCGCGACCGACGAATAGACCGACAGACCGCAGAAATGGCTTCTTCCTGTCCTATAATACGTTTGTGAAGGTATTCCTCCATATGCAGCAGTTTTTCGGATTCTTCTTCTTCAAGTTTAAAGAGAGGAATTCCCGTCATTTTTGAAATGACATACGCCACATCTTCACCGGAAATAACAGGCCTGTTTTTTTCTTGCTTTTTCTTCCAATCACGCTTTGAATCATCTAATAATTTGCGGAATCGCTCTTCCTCTTCGCGAAATTTCACGGCTTCCTCAAAATTCTGAAGCCCTATTGCCACTTCTTTCTCACGAGCGACTCTTTTGAGTTCCTGTTCCAGGGACTTCAACTCAGGAGGGAGGGCATACGTTAGCAACTTTGCTCGCGAACCGGTTTCATCAATAAGGTCAATAGCCTTATCAGGCAAAAACCTGTCGGTGATATATCGTTCACTCAGTTTCACAGCCTCTTCAACCGCCTCATCCGTAATTTCAACTCCATGATGTTCTTCGTATCGATCACGAAGCCCCTGAATGATCTGCACAGTCTCTTCTACTGAAGGGGGCTGGACATAAATAGGCTGAAACCGCCGCTTGAGCGCCCCATCCTTTTCAATATGTTTTCGATATTCATCCAGGGTCGTTGCACCAATGCATTGAATTTCTCCGCGAGACAAAGCCGGCTTTAACATATTCGCAGCATCAATGGATCCTTCAGCAGCACCGGCACCGACTAACGTGTGAAGTTCATCGATAAAGAGAATGATATTCCCCGCTTGGGAAATTTCTTTCATCACCACCTTGAGACGTTCTTCAAATTGCCCCCGATATTTTGTTCCTGCTACCAAGGAGCCAAGATCCAAGGCAATGACCCTACGATTCAATAAATTATCTGGAACATCCAAGCCAATGATCCGCTGAGCCAGACCTTCTACAATAGCTGTTTTCCCAACTCCGGATTCACCAATTAATGCCGGGTTATTTTTCGTTCGACGGCTGAGTATCTGGAGAACCCTTTGGATTTCATCTGAACGTCCAATAACAGGGTCCAGCGTTCCCTCCTGAGCCAATTGCGTCAAATCCCTACCAAATTCATCCAACGCAGGTGTGCTACTTTTTTTATCCCGCTCCCTGGTTCCTGATTTTCGAAGGAATGTGACCGTCAATTGCCGAGCGGTTAAAAGATTGGCCCCTAAACTACGAAGGACCTTTCCCCCTATTCCTTCCTCCTCCCGAAGAAGGCCAAGGAGTAGATGTTCGCTCCCGATATGGTTATGCCCCAGGAGCCTTGCCTCCTCAACACCATACTCAATTACTTTTTTCACTCTGGGACTAAATGGGATTTCACCGAAGGTAACCGTTGTCCCACCTCCAGGGAGGTTCCGTTCTATTTCAAGGCGGATTTGTTCCGGCGAGAGGCCCATTTTTTTGATGATCATCAAGGCTATC
This sequence comes from Nitrospiria bacterium, assembly GCA_030430725.1. GTDB lineage: Bacteria > Nitrospirota > Nitrospiria > Nitrospirales > UBA8639 > Nitrospira_E. The sequence continues at coordinate 6,841 of JAUIKP010000041.1, read as the reverse complement.
CCGTCTGACTCTCGAAGAATCGCAAGAACCAAATGCTCGGTCCCCAGATAATCGTTTTGGTGCCGTTCCGCTTCTTCTCTGGCAAGGATGATGATTTTTCTCCCACGATCCGTGAATCGTTCGAACATTGGACCTCCTCTAGCCGATTATTCGCGAAACTTTTCGCTCACACATTCGTCTATTATCGTCTATTATCCACAAAGAAATTCGATAAAAATTCACAATTTCAGTCTATCCGTGAACCCTCAAAACTGTCAAGTCAGAAGCTGTGATTGAGAGACCCCAGGGACGAGATTAATGCCTTAGTCTACCAATCAAAATAGGCTAAGAAAAGCCTTTGCCGCACGCGGTTAACACTGCTTACACAATTGTCGTCGAAAAACTCCTTGCTTGCTATCACATTAATGAAGACACTACCATCCAGACGCCTGATAACACTAATCCTTTATCTAAGCACATGTCCATCTTCCAGACCATCGGGATCATCATCAAACCTAACGCCCCCAACATTCAGAAGGAGACGTCCTATCTCCATGATTGGTTGGTGGCACATCACAAAACGGTGATTCTTGATTCCACACAAGAATTCCCTCACTCGGATAATCCCACCCGCATTCAAATTGCCAAGGAAGCTGACCTCCTCATTGTATTAGGTGGCGATGGCACGATGTTAAGCGGCGCCCGGCTTGTTGAACAACGAGGGATTCCCATCCTGGGAGTCAATATGGGCGGTTTGGGCTTTCTTACTGAAATCAACTTCGACGATCTCCCCACAGCCTTGGGGAAAGTGTTCGCGGGAGAATGGAGACTGGATAAACGCCTGATGTTAAAAGTCCAGCTACAACGGGGTGATCAAATCCGCTGTACCTACTCAGCGTTAAATGACGTGGTAATAAGTAAAGGACATTTGGCCAGAATGATCGCCACAAAAATATGGGTAAATCATGAATTTATGACAAACTTGCGTGGTGATGGAATGATCGTCGCGACCCCGACAGGATCAACCGCTTACTCCCTTTCGGCAAAGGGTCCGATTTTAGATCCACGGCTGGAAGTGTTGCTGATCAATCCCATCTGCCCGCACACATTTTCTCACCGTCCATTTCTTGCCCCGGGTGATGTGCCGATTACCATTGAACTGACTAGTCAAGAACCAGCTATGGCAACCATTGATGGCCAAGTAGGAGTGGAAATGCTAACCGGTGATCTTGTGCAGGTCCGAGCCTCAGACCACCGCACGCATCTTATTCGTTTTCCAGAACGAAGCTATTTTGAGGTATTACGCACAAAATTAAAATGGGGGGATGGGTGACTGACGCCTTTAAGACTTTCCACAATCGACACAACCAATAGCATTGACTATCCCATTAACATCATCGCCTGCCAAATCTGGGATTTCACCCATTTTATTCGCGAAGATAGCCGGCCCATTGTATCAATGAAAAATCGACGATGGGATAAATAAAGGAAGAGTGCTCTGGCAAGCCACCAGGAGGGAAGGCTTTAAATGCACTAGAGACTTATGGCGCGCACTCGGGACATTCTTTCCGCTCAACAGGGGCATAAAACTCAGAGGCGGTAAGAGGAAAAACTTGATCGCACGTTTCACAATAGCGAATCTCAAAAAAAGGCACCCCGTCCTCGTTGATCTCGCACGGCAACAATAAATCAATGGGGTCGAATCCTAGGGATTTTTCATCGGGAAACTTGACCACGGCAAGCCGAACGTTAAAAAATTCAAATATTCCTTCCTTGCCCTTATAAAGATCTTCATGACCCATCACATACACGGGCTGACCTTTACGTTTAACCCGTAGATCCTTTAAGGTTCGCTCGGTCTCAGATGCACAAAAAAAGTCTTGAGCTGGGTTTGGCTCGCTCATTCTGGCAAAATCCCTCTGTCGTTTGTATACATCAGACTGATCCTTCGGCTACTAATTGGACCAGCTTGTAGCATGGCCCCAAAAAGGAGGTCAAGGCTGATGAAACTAACAGACCATTCACAAAGGAGACGAATGTATGGCTGACATTCTCATTTATCACAAACCGACTTGCTCAACCTGCCGACAGGTCATCAAATTAGTGGAGGAAAGCGGGCAACCCTTTACGGCCATTAACTATTACGAAAAAACTTTTTCCAAATCAACGCTCAAAGGGCTACTCAAAAAAGCAGGGATTAAATCATCAGAAATTATCCGTAAAAAGGAAGAGATCTACAAAAAGCTGAATTTACAAGACTCAAAATTCACCGATGATGAATTATTAGACATCCTTATCAAACATCCGGATCTCATCCAGCGTCCTTTAGTCCAAAAAGGGGACCAAGTAATCCTCGCACGCCCTCCGGAAACCGTCACCAAGATTCTTTGACAAAATTTTTGCGCAAGAATACCGTCGGGCCACTGGTCAAAACGGCCGCTGGATGGAATCTGAGGCCGTACTGCCGAAATAGTCTGTTTTGAGAAATTGGTACGCTTCGATTATACGCCGCAGTTCCGGCTCGGAACTGCGGTCACCTTGCCGGATATCAGGATGTATCTTTTTCGCCCGCTCTCGAAAGGCCCGAGTCACCACCGGCAAAGGACTTCCAAATTCAACTCCCAGCACTTCATAGGCTTGGACCGACGAACGAATTTCTCCACGAACAGAAGTGGGCTCTCCCTCCTTTCCCCCGCCGCCGGCAGCCTTAAAAAAATTAAAGAGATTGATCTTGTGCCTTCGACGACGAGGACGCTGCCTGATTTCGCTTTCAAACTCTTCAAACCGGTCCTCAATAAATTCTAAGCGGGACTCCAAACGCTGGGCGGAAGTCAATTCGGTAATTTCCTCCAACTCCCCCTCAACCAGCCCCAACATCCGATCAACCTCGATCAACCCCTGCTCAACATGTAAATAAGCCTCTGTCCGCTCTTGAAACATCGTTTCAATAGCAAAGTCTAAGCTTTGCTCAGATTGATCGCGAAGCTTAGCAATCCGCCGACCCATGCCAGCCACAAATTTCCGTCGATTGTGCTCATTAAACGCCATAATGCCAATGCTCAAGGAAAATCTGGGGCCAATTGTACCACAATTGTTCACAATGCAAGGATGTTTGTTATGCCCTGTAAGAGAGGCTACCGATTGAGAGTCGTTAATAACGAGCTAAGATTGCCCACCAGCTTGATGATTGGTATCCTGATTACCTTTGTGTACCTTCGAAAATCTCAAGACGAAAGGAATCCGAGTATCTCCCAATATTAAATTTCTTTTTCAGCCTTTCCCCAATTTCATTGAAGGAGGGTTTCATGAATCACTACCTGCCTATTTTGGGAAGTAGCTTAATTCTCTCCATTGTCTATTCGCCAGCAGCCTGGTCAGTCAACCCTGCCGGCTATGGCAGCGCAGGTGGTGAATTCAACATCAAAATCTCCCGAGTCCCCTCGAATGAGATAGCCAAAGCCAAATCGGCGAAACCTCCTTTTAAACCCACTTCGGAAATCCTTGCGGAAGGAAAAGAAATCTTTCTGGGACGTGGAGGCTGTATTAGTTGTCATGGAGCCGAAGGAAAAGGGGATGGGCCGGCCGCAAAAAACCTTCCCATTCAACCAAGAAATTTTACCAACCCTAAGTTTAACACTTATCGGACACCGGGTGAAATGATGTGGGTCCTCAAAAATGGAAGCATGGGACAGACCGGCCGGGTCCCTGGAACCGGAATGCTTCCAGTCGTCCAGCCCAATGGTTTCATTTCGGAGGAAGATGGATGGAAGGTGTTGCTGTATGAACGAAGCCTCGGAGAACCATAACCATAGCACTTCTTTTACTTAACGTATTAATAATTTAATAATCCAGAGTACAAGGCCTCTATTATTATCCTTCATCACATGAGTGAAAAACTTCTATGTCTGAATCCACAGCAGGACGCCAACCCAATCGGCTGAGTCACGAAACCAGCCCTTATCTCCTTCAACATGCCTACAACCCAGTAGATTGGTTCCCCTGGGGTGAGGAGGCGCTGAATCTGGCAAAAAAAGAGAATAAGCCAATCTTGCTCTCCATAGGCTATTCTGCCTGCCATTGGTGCCACGTAATGGAACGGGAATCCTTTGAGAATCAGGCCATCGCTGATCTGATGAATCGGTATTTTGTGAATATTAAAGTGGACAGGGAAGAACGTCCGGATGTGGATGAAATCTATATGCAGGCCACGACTGCCATGAACCAGGGGCACGGCGGATGGCCCATGACTGTTTTTCTCACCCCCGATCAGGAACCAATTTTTGCGGGAACCTATTTCCCTCCCACTGACCATTATGGTCGTCCTGGATTCGGATCAATTCTGACAAACATTGGAGAGGGGTGGAAAACCGATCAAGCCAACATCACCCAACAAGCCAGTCGTTTCACCGCACGTCTGCGAACCGCCCTGCAACCCGCATCTCCTCTTGCCGTTGGTGCAGCGGAGATTGAAGATGCCGTCAAGCAATATGCCCGTGATTTCGACGCTCGGTACGGGGGATTTGGACGTGCCCCAAAATTTCCACCTGCCACCAGCCTCTCCTTTCTCTTGCGCCAATACCACTGGAGTCAGGAGAAGAAAATACTCGCCATGGTCACTAAAACCCTGGATGGGATGGCCGCAGGTGGACTGTATGATCAAATCGGTGGAGGGTTCGCTCGCTATTCCACCGATGACGAATGGTTAGCCCCTCACTTTGAAAAAATGCTGTATGACAACGCCCTTCTTGCACGAACATACGTTGAAGCGTTTCAAGTCACCGGTGAGAATCGATACCGCCAGGTTGCTACAGAGACCTTGGACTACATATTGAAAGAAATGACTGCACCGGAAGGTGGTTTTTATTCAGCCACTGATGCGGACAGCGAAGGAGTAGAAGGCAAGTTTTTCGTGTGGACACCGCAACAGATACGTGAAATTCTGACGGACGAACAGGACGCCACTCGCTTCTGCGCCTATTTTGACATCACGGAGGAAGGCAATTGGGAGCACACCAATATCCCTCGCATAAAAAAATCTCTAGAAACCGTCGCGGAGGAATTAGGCTGTTCCCCTGACGAATTACGTGAGACAATCAGGCGTACAAAATCCACCGTATACCAGTCTCGCCTCAAACGTATACCCCCTGGACTCGATGATAAAATCATTACCGCCTGGAATGGCATGATGATCGGAACGATGGCCGAAGCCGGTCGAATTTTCAACCACCAACCGTATGTGGATGGTGCCATCAGGGCTGCCGATTTCCTGCTGACCACGCTTTCACGGCCTGAAAGCCGGCTGTGGCGTACCTATCGGACAGGGCATGCCCATCTCAATGCCTGCTTGGAAGATTATGCTTATGCAGCCGAGGCCATGATCGATGTCTATGAAGCCACAGGGCAAGAACGGTATCTCCATGAGGGGATCTCATTAGCTGAACGCCTCCTTGAAGACTTTGAGGATCGAGACCATGGCGGATTCTTTACCACAGCGGCCGATCACGAGGCCTTAATAATTCGGGGGCGTGAAGGCGCCGATGGTGCCACTCCCAGTGGAAATGCAGTGGCCGCATCGGTGCTCGCCCGCTTGTCATTTCACAATGGTCGAGAAGACTTTCGGAAAGCCGCGACCAATGCTATTCGTGCCTATGGGCAACAAATCGGTCAGGTACCGAGAGGGTTTCCCAAAAGTCTCATGGTCGTAGATCTTTTATTACGAGGTCCGGTGGAATTGGCTCTAGTGGGAACTCCCGGAGACAAGGGATACGGCCAACTCCGCGCAGCGGTCAATGGGTGTTTTGTACCGTATCGTATTTTGGCCTATCGGCAGGAGCGGGAGGCTGAAACCTCTCATCCCCTGTTAACTGGGAAAACCCTGGTCAATGGAAAGGCGGCACTCTATATCTGTAAGAACTTTGCCTGCCAGACTCCGATTACCGATCCTCAAGAGGTCATTGACGTATTGAGCTATCCTCAGAGAACCGTTAATTCACCAGAACCATCCCTGCAAGCCCTAACCAGTGAGGGACTTTCCGGACATGCCACTCCTCAAGGGACGGGACAGTATGTGGCAAGGATTCTGGCCAGCCACCAGGATTCGCGCCCTTCCACTCATGGATATACGTCTTTGGGTTCTACCGGACTGACGACTTCTCGCATAGGCTTTGGTGGTTACCGTATCAACCTTGGAGTGGAAGATCACCGAAGAGCACTTGAACGGTCTTTACAAAGCGGGTGCAACCTGATCGATACTTCCACCAATTATGCCGACGGTGGGAGCGAACGCTTGGTCGGTGTTGTGCTCAAGGACCTTATTGCCAAAGAGGTTGTCTCTCGTGATGAAGTCATCGTGGTTTCAAAAATCGGCTATGTGCAGGGACAGAATCTTGCGCGTGCTGAGGCCAGGGAGCAAGCCGGCACACCGTTTCCCGAGATGGTCAAATATGGCGAAGGCATCTGGCATTGTCTCCATCCTTCGTTTCTAGAAGAACAACTCATTCTATCCCTGGACCGCCTGGGTTTGGAAACCCTGGATATCTGCCTACTGCACAATCCGGAATATTTTTTGTCCGATGCCAAGAACCGGAATTTGTCGATTGATTCCTTCAGACTCGAAGACCTCAGACAGGAATTTTACCGGCGCCTGCAACAGGCTTTTTCTTATCTGGAGACCCAAGTTGCCACAGGCCGGTTGCAATATTATGGAGTCTCCTCCAATACCTGCACGGTCAATCCGGAAAATCCCGAAGCCACCTCACTCTCTCGCATGCTCAGGGCAGCTGAGGGTGCCGCGAAGGATGCCGGCATTCCGCACCATCATTTTCGTATCGTGCAACTCCCGATGAATGTATTTGAATCGGGA
>JAUIKP010000040.1 GCA_030430725.1 Nitrospiria bacterium | reverse complement strand
TCAGGAGGCCCGCTCTTTTCTCATGGTCCTTCCCGATGGCATGCCTAGCCCAGTGACAGCGGAGCAAACACGCTACCTCGACTGTTTTTAGAAGTGCCCATATGCCAATCAGCCAGGTCTAAGAGTCTGCCATATGGCCGGGAGCTTTCTGTGAGCTTCATAACAAAAACGAATTGTTAAGAGGTGCAGGAAATGGAACGATGTCAAAATCTTTTCGCCGATATTCCTGAACGCATTGATCACGAATTGACGAGTGAGGTATTGAGGAGTCGCTTTGTGCGGATTGAGCGGATAGTGTCACGGGGCCAGGCCTCTCCACCCGAATTTTGGTATGACCAGGCAGAGCATGAATACGTTGTGGTACTAGCAGGAAAAGCCTCACTCAAAATTGAGGGACAATCTGAATTGATTTTTGGTCCAGGAGATTCTCTTTATCTTTCACCCCATACCAGGCATCGTGTGGAATGGACCGACCCCCAACAAGACACGATCTGGCTTGCAGTGTTTTGGGAGGACTGAGGCTAGGGTTCAAATGTAATCACTTGAGATACGTTTTTTTTGTATGGATTTCACTCCATTATGTGCGTATGGGTTGGCGGCCAGGAAAAAGGGAGAAAAGATATAGTTGAATGCAGAGATAATAAAAGGGGTGAGAAGTCAGAATGCTCCTTGGTTATGAAAAATTCCACCCCATACCAACCAAACTTGTTCATACAGGCAGCTTCCTGAAAGCATTCTGAAGTAAAATTCAGTTTTTAATGTGTGCATGGTTGTTTTCCCTTCCCTGTTATAGAGATAAAGTCGCTGCTGCATGGTTTTGTCACGCAGCGGTTTATGTGCTTTAAGACTTCATGGAGCCAATATTCTTGCGGCTTCTGGTTTCCTCGTGAGGTTCCCCCAGAAAAAGCGGGGAATACGTTTGGGTACTCCTTTTTGATAGTCGTTACACGCTTATCCATGGAAAGCCACCAAATCCTTTTCTTCTCATTGAATGGCTATCAGAATCTAGGTGGTTCCTGTCACCGCAAAGACCAGATGGGCAATCGTCATTGTTGGGGTGGCCCAGAAGGCAAACGCCACCCGCATATAGAGGATGCCGTACCTGGTTCTGCAGGACAGGGATCTTGAGCGGTAAAGGTGTGTACGCCTGGTTTCGTAAATAGAGCCAGACCTGCCGTATTCCGAACAAATCAACGTGATTTGAGGAGGAATGTGGCCATGAAAACCATCCCCAATCTGCTTCCATCCAGTAAGCCCTGACCGAATGGGGCTTGAATGTGCCAAGTCTCGCCTTTATGGGTTGCCAGGCATCAAACAGCAGTAGCTGGTACATTGATGGCCAGAGCCTGCCGGACTATAATCTAGGGTTAGCCATCAATGGTATTGGAGACGCTAAAGTATCCCAGAGATCTTACGGCATACAAAAAGATGGCTAGGAAAGATAAGTAACACAGGGTGCCAGAGAAAAAACACTATACAATTTTGAGCATACTTTCTGTTAATTCGTTCACTCATGGGCCGATTGCCTCAGGTTGAGCCTGAGACAACCGGCTTGGCTTGTCGTCAGTTGGTTCTGTCCGTCTTCACCGATATTGCCACCGGTACGGGATTCGATACAATATCGAAAACCGGTGAATACTTCGTCAATTTTCTAAGAGTCTCGGCTGGGGCGTCACTTTTCACGGTGAAATGAACCCGGAGATTTTGATAGCCTGGTCGAACGTCTTGAGACAGCCCTAGAAACCCATGAAGATCTAAGTCTCCCTCCAACCTAGATTCTACAGAGTCGATTTTGATGCCCTGAGCGGCCGCATGATAGACCATCGATGTGGTCAGGCAGGCCGCCAGGGCATGCAACACAAACTCCACCGGATTGGCTCCCTGGTCCTGTCCTAACAAGACCGGCGGTTCATCGGCATCCAGGACAAATGGCTCAGTTCGGGTCGTATCTTCTTTGCCCACTCCGTAAAATTCCTTGATTGTTGTGCGATTGTGCCCCCCATTGACCCAGGAGTTGGTGGCCCGGAACTGAAATTTGGCCAAACCGGGTTCGCCCTGAATGGCATGGATATTGGTACCTAATTGTTCGACGTTGACCCCATTGATAGTTGATGGTGTGGCGACTGATGACATGGCACATCCTCCTGGTTGAGTGTGAAACAGCATGTGAAAAAAAAGTTGATCCGCCTGACGGCACATATCCTGAAGGTTCCCCTTTTCAGCTGGCCTCTGAGAGTGTGAATTTCGCGCATCCTGACTCGTCATTTTGTTCCTACCTTCACCTTGAGAACCTGATTTGATATATGCTGTCTTCCATGCCAAATTTATTGTGCAGGGGATGTGCCAAGCTGAAAAGTCTTAATAAAAATAAATAAAAACAATGTCTTGCAATAACAGGTGGTGGGATATTCGCTCACGAAATTTGCCGAATTGTGAAATTTCATAATTCGAATTTACGAAAGTTCGCAAACTGAATAGAATCCTGGAAATGAAGAAATGCTGAAAGGGAATCGGAAAAAAATGAAAAAATATGGGTAGAAATCGTGCAGGAATTATTTCGTGCGAGTAATGCCCAAAGTTTTCATACGAGATGCAAGGGTTGAAGAGTTCATGCCAAGAAGTTTGGCAGCTCCCTGTTCACCTGATACTTTCCACCCGCGTTGTTCAAGGGCCAGTAGAATGTTTTGACGCTCAAAATTTTGAATTTCCTGAATGGTTCGAATGCAAGTGGGAGACTCCTGTTTGACGCTTTCATGAGTCGAAGAAGGGGTCCCTTTAGCCTCTGGGAGGGCACGGTCAAGATTTAATTGACTGTTTTGGGCCGTAATGACCGCCCGCTCGATCACGTTTTGCAATTCCCGTACATTTCCCGGCCAATGGTACGCCGTGAGTCGTCCGAGTGCGTCAGGGGAAAGGGGGGTCACCGTCCGACCCACTCGTTGAGCAAAATGCTGAACAAATGTGTTGGCCAGGAGGACCACATCTTCTCCGCGTTCACGCAAAGGCGGAAGATGGATGGGAAAGACATTTAATCGATAAAAAAGATCTTCACGAAATTTTCCATCTTGGACCTCCTTCTGTAAATCACGATTTGTGGCCGCCAGGACACGGACATTTACCTTTTTGGTGTGGGAACTGCCGACCGGATCGAATTCCCCTTCCTGAAGAATGCGTAACAGTTTCCCTTGAAGATCCAAAGGTAGTTCGCCGATTTCATCTAGAAAAATGGTCCCTCCGTCGGCCAATGAAAACCGTCCTTCCCGCTTTTTCGTGGCGCCGGTAAACGCACCCTGTTCATGTCCAAAAAATTCACTTTCGATTAAGGTCGCAGGAATTGCGGCGCAGTTCACTTTGATGAATGGGTGATTCCGACGCCGGCTGTTGGCATGAATGGCGCGGGCCATCACCTCTTTGCCGGTCCCGGTTTCGCCTGAAATGAGCACAGTGGCTTCGGTATCGGCGACCTGTTGGATATCCCGGAGGACGTGCCCCAAGGCGGGACTATTCCCCAAAATTTCCCCAAAGTGTTGGAGCTCATGTAATTCTTCTTTGAGAAATTCTTTTTCAATCGTGAGGGATCGAATTTTTTGTTCCGCTTCCAGGCGTTCATTCACATTACGAAGAATCAGGCTGTAATAGATCTTTCCATCCATGTGAAATTGGGAAAGAGTGGCTTCTGCGGGAAATTCCGAACCGTCTGCGCGGAGGGCCGTGAATCCACCAGAAACCCAGAGGGATCGCTGGCCTGCCGGTTTCGCGTTGAGATCTTGGATAAGAAGTCGTAATTTCTCGGAGTCTTTTTGGGAAAGAGAGTGGGAAAAATTCTTACCAAACAAATGAGTGGCTTTACATTTGAATACCTTTTCGGCAGCCGGATTGATTCGGGTTACTCCAAGATCTTCATCTAATTCAATAATCGCATCCATGGCACTGTCCACAAATCGCCGCAACTTTTGTTCACGTTCACGTGTCGCGGATTCTGCGTGGATGCGCTGGAGTTCGGCACTCGCCCTTGATGCAAAAATTCGAACAATCGTCTGCACCCGCGGTTCCGCCGGCATGGGTCTGGTATCCATGACCGCCAGATGCCCAAGGATATTTCCGATCGAATCGACCAGTGGGAGACCCATATAGCTGGCTGCCTTCATGCCGACGATATCGGGATCAATGGGAAAGAGATTTAATAAGTTGTCTGGGAAATGAATGAGTCGGACTTGCTCGATAACGTGCTCGCACGGGGTCCCGGCAATATCCATTTCCCAATTTTTGAGGAAGGTGCCCTCTAAATAAAACGCTAGGGCTTTCATTCGTCGGGAATCAGGAAAATATTCCGTGACCCAGGCGGCATGGGTATGTAAGGCTTTGGCCAGGTTTTCCACCAGGGCTTCAAAGAATCGTTCCCCTGTAACAGTGGCCGTGCCCTCCAGGATAGTTCGGAGTGCAGTCTCTTCGTTGAGGTTCGTTGACGGATCGTGATGGGATCCCAGCATAGCGTCTCCCAATTAAGAACCTTATTATGATCCATTGGTTTGAGGAGTGTAAAGATTGGGCGGTTATTGGTTCGAGGATGCTGCAATTTCACAGACTATGGTAGCGCATTCCATTAGGTTCCTAAGGGGAGGGAGTTGCCAGGCGGTTCTTCAGAAACACACGAAGCTACATGAAATCTACAAGAAACCTTGAGAGAAAATTGATAAGTTACATAAAGCCGTTGTGGTAAAGTATTTTGATTTCATTTGTTGGGCAATAATCGGTTGGGTATGTTCGGGCAGGTCACCGAGGGAGCCAGGTGGTAGACATGATGGTGAAATCGCTTATCTATGTGGTTGATCCCATGTGTTCGTGGTGCTGGGGGTTTTCACCAGTCATTGACGAAATCGTTCGGCGATATTGCGATCGTGTCCCGATCAAGGTATTGTTGGGTGGTTTGCGCCCCGGCAATACTGAACGGTTTGATGAGAGACGGCGTGCCTACATTCTCAACCATTGGCATGCGGTCCATGAACGAACGGGTCAGCCATTTAACTTTAATTTTAATCCGGACCCTTCGTTCATGTATGACACCGAACCGCCATCACGAGCGATGATGGTGATTCGGCAATTGGCTCCGGATAAGGAATTTGTGTTTTTGAATACTGTGCAGGAAGCATTTTACGTAAAAAACAAAGATGTCACGCACCCAGAGATTTTGGCGAATCTTGCCGGTACTCAGGGTATTGATCAAGGCAGGTTTTTGGAATGGTTTTATGATTCTGGGATGAAACAATCGGTCTGGCAGGAGTTTGATCGGGCCCGCCAATTGGGTGTGAGTGGTTTCCCAGCGCTGCTTGGGCAAAATGGTAATGACCACATCAGATTGACGCAGGGGTATCAACCTACGGGGGTGATGGTTTCACTCATTGACGAATGGCTGGATGGTCCAGCTTCCGGCAAGGACAGTTCGTGGGTCGTATAAATCATTCTCGAAGCATAGGATGGATGATTCCTAGGTCATGTCCTGTTGGTTTCATGAACGAAGACCATACAACCAGTATGGCTTCAAATTGCACAGGAGGTTATGTGATGCGGAAGGTTTCGAAAGTGTGTTTTGGTATTGGAACAGTTCTGATCGTTGGTTTTGGGTTTGTTACCGCTTCGATTGCAGAAATGGCAAAATGGAAACTGGACCATGATCATTCCAGGGTTGGATTTCAAGTTGCCCATATGGTGGTGTCCAAAACGAATGGCAAGTTTACCGAATATTCAGGAATCGTGGAGATGGACGCAGAGGAGAAGGAATTCAAAACCATTGAAGCGGTCATCCAGACCTCCTCGGTTACGACGGATCATCAAAAACGGGATGAGCATTTACGAAGCCCGGACTTTTTTGACGTTCAAAAGTTTCCGACTATGACCTATACCATGAAAAGTTACAAGAAAACCGGAGACGACTACACCGCCGTCGGAGATTTGACTTTGTTGGGCGTCACCAAAGAGATCACATTGGTCGGGACGTTTAATGGGGTCGCTCAGGATCCTTGGGGCAATACACGGGCTGGCTTCACTGCCGGCGGCACGCTGAACCGAAAGGATTTCGGCATGAAATTCAGCAAATTATTAGATAGTGGTGGAATGCTCGTGGGTGATGAGGTCGAAATCATTCTTGAAATTGAAGTGATCAAAGAAAAGACCGTCGAAAAAGTGAAACAAGAAAAAGATTAAAGGACAGCGGGAAAAGTGTGGTAATAGTCTGCATGTTCCCTGTGAGAATTTTAGGAGAAGGAACGTTTGGTAAGGCCATATCATGGTAAACCAATCGGCAAGATCCGACCATTTTTCTGAAAGGATTTGACAAACTTTAAATACCTTCACTCTGGGCACAGATCCTTTGTGGGAAGCTGCGGATGACAGCCTGCTTACGGCTTGTCAGCTAACAGGGAAATCAGTGAAAAGAGAAATTTGGTCGCGATCGCCAAATTTGCGGGTTGAATGGACTCCAGGGTATCAGATGGTTGATGAAAATGGGGGTGCCTGCCGCTGCTGACAACGGTCACGGTCGGCACCCCGGCCTCAAAAAAAGGGATATGATCGCCCCCTGGAAAATATCCATACATTTGAATATCGTCGCCTACTCCCACCCGGTCGGCTGCTTGCTGAGCCAGCGTTTTATCCATTCGAGTGACTCCAACCGTCAGTTTTCCATCCCCCGCTCCTAGATGATCAAGATTAATCATGGCGACCGTTTGATCCAAAGGAACGGCCGGATTGCTGACATAGAGCGTCGATCCCAGTAGACCTCGTTCTTCTCCATCAAAAGACAGGAAGACAACGGTCCGCTTAGTTGCAGTGGTGCGTTGGGAGAGCATCCTGGTTAATTCCAACATCACGGATGTTCCGGATGCATTGTCATCGGCTCCAGGAAAAAGCAAGCCCGATTGCCGGCCAAAGTGGTCGCGATGCGCACCGATGAGGATGAGTTCTTTGCGTAGGTTTTGATCGCGTCCCGGTAACATGCCGATGACATTGGTCAGCGTTCCTGGATGACTTTGGCTTTCCCACTGGAATTGGACCAGAAGCGGGAGTGATTTGTTACGAAAAGTCCCGATATCGTTGGCGGCATGTTGCAGGGCTTCGAGCGAGTCATTGGTTGCGTTTAAGGCCTGGTCAAGAATTTTCCCATGTATCCATGCCCCAGGGATGGGACGGTTATCGGATGTTTCCCCATAGATTGCCAAAGGAGCCTGCCCCAGACCTTTGCGTGCTTCATAACGACCAAACAGTGGGCCGGTTGTCGTTAAATAGCCTACCGCACCTCGTTCTTTGGCGATGGTCGCTTTTTCTTCATGGCTGACCCACCCCGGGTAGGAAGGGGGTTTTCCCCGGAGAAATAGGACGATGCGGTTGTCGACATTCATTCCCTGATACTCATCTATTCCGCGGGCAGGGTCGACAATGCCGTATCCCACAAAGACGACTCTGGCTATGGTTCTTGATGAAGGAGAATCCAAGATTGGCAGAAACTCGTGACCCGGAAGAAGTGTCATCGTCATTGACGGCCGGTTTGCATGAATGAGGGAAAGGGTGATGGTGGATGGCTCCAGCAATTGAACCGCGGTCATGGACCGTTGTTGCAACCAATTACGAGCCTGTTCTTGTTTTGAAAAGTGGCTAGCCGGTTGTAAGCCGAGGGATTTGAAGCGATCAACCAGGTAGTCGGCCGATTGCAAGCTACCATCCGTGCCGGCCTGCCGACCTTGATACACTGGATGGCTCAGTTCGCGAATGTCCTGGATGATATTCTCAATAACCACGGGGACGGAGGAAAAAGATGCGGGCTGATGGTCAAAGCCCCAAGCAGGAGTCGTGAGAACGAGTCCAATCACAAATTGGACAATGGGAGATCGTAACAAGTTTCCTACCGATTCCTTGTCATAACGGAGATTAAAATCGTACCTGAAACAGGGGAAGCGTACTATGCATGTGTGAAAATGGAGCTCGTGGGAAACCCGTGCCGGAAGTTAGTCCTCCAGGGGTATGGTAATGACAATGGCTCCCATGACGTCGCCTTTTCTGAAGTCACGCTTGGGGCTTAAGGGGTGAGCATTATGGCACGTCGTGCAGGTATCGTTAATCGCTTTGTCGGCATAAATAGCCTGAAATAAGCGCTTTTTCCCCGTGGAAACAATTCCACGTCGAGGCGTATCTGGGTTGAGCGAAAGTTGTTCCAGACCTTTTCGTTCGAAGTCCGTTGCAGGTCCATTTCTTCGATAGATTGGCCACAGACTAATTAAACGGAATCGAATGCCGTGTCCTGATTCCGCAACCAATTTGCTGGAAATATGGAGAAACTGTGCTGGAAGGGGAATGGCGTTTTTGTTTTCCCAATCTTCTCGTGCCACCACCACGCCTTGGTCCTGCATTCTCTTTACGATATGCGTCGTGTAGACGTGGCGGTCCGCCTCAACGATGGAATGAATGAAATCTGCCACTTTCTCCGGTGATAGATTTTTCATGGCGTTGGAATCACTTGCTTGAAGAGATGAAGAAAAGCCTATTCCAATGAAGAGAATGGCCAGAAATGCCATAGACAAGCCGTTCCTGCTCTTTTGTACGTTTGTCATGATGTCGAACTCCTTTCCTTGGCCAGCTGGGCATTCGAGACAGGGAAGGTAATCACGCAGGTCGTCCCCTGGCTCTCTTCACTTTCCATTCGAATATGTCCGCCTAATTTATTAATAATTCGATAGGCCACGGTGAGGCCCAAGCCAGATCCTTCTCCCTGCCCCCTAGTTGTAAAAAATGGATCAAAGACTCTGGGCAGATGCGCCGGGGCGATGCCGGGCCCCGTGTCGTTAATGCGGATTTCCAAATCATGTCCCGACGTTTCCGTTGAAATATCAAGTTTTCCACCTTCTTTCATTGCTTGAAACGCATTGGTGATGATGTTGGTAAAGACCTGCCCGAGTTCCAAGGCTTTTCCCTGAATGAGCGGAATAGGCCCCAGGTGAGTCTGGATTTCTACTGGGACTGATGGGAAGAGTTCCGTAACGGTAGCCAGAGATTGCTCTAACAGTTCATTGAGGTTAATGAGCGTTTGGCCTTCAGTCAATTTTTCTCCGGATTGACCGGTAAAGTCTCGGACGACGGAAGCCATACGTTTTCCATGTTGGACAATGCCCTTTGCATATTCTTTGATTTGCTCAGGGTTGGTCTCCTCTTGTATCGCTTCACCTAATCCAATGACTCCGACTAAAGGGTTATTGAGTTCATGTCCAATTCCGGCACTGAGAACGCCCAAACTTGCAAGTTTTTCCCCTTGGATGACTCGGTCTTGCAGAATACTTTCCTCCGTCGTATCTCGTAATACCAATCCGGCACTTGGCCCCCTTCCTGGTCGGGACTGAACACCAAACCAACGGTACCGGAACGTTCGCTGATTAATACGAATTTCCTGGCGATTGGCGCCTGAATGGGCCCAATTCGTGGGAATCAGAGGATCCTGCAACGAGGTTTTGGATGGATTGGTCTTCGTATTGTCTGAAGATGTAGGTTCCATAACCTGGACCGCATGCATTTCTTGTTTAAGGCGGTCTTGTGTCGCAGGGTCCAAGGAGAAAATTTGAAACAGTGGGGTGCCGATGATCTCGCCGTTAGTGGCGGCGAAGGCTTCTTTTGAGGCCTTATTCAAATATTCGATGTGTTCGTCTGGACCAATCATGAGGACCGGGTCGGGCACATTATCCAGAATTTTTATGGTGGACTCCTCAAGGTATTTCACTTCCTGGGTTTTCAACTCAACTTGGCTTTCCAGCCCGGCGAACTGTGAAGCCAGTTGTTGGTTCATGCGATTGACCTCATCGGCCAATTCCTCAATCTCGTCTCCAGTGGACAAGATAATGGGCTCTCGATATTCTCCTCTGCCGATTTGCCGGGCAGCCTCCTGAAGACGACGAATGGGTGCGGCAATTCGATTGGCTGCGATATAGCCCAATGTGACGAGCAGTGACACTCCGAGTAATCCGAAAGCGGCTGTCCATTTAAAAAAATGCTCTATGGGGGCAAAGACCTCCCCAGATGACTGCCAGACAAACATATGCCAGGTCTGGCCGGTAGAGGATTCGGTAATCTGATTGGTATTGCTCAGGGGGGAGAATCCAATGATGGAAGCTGCAGTGCCCCCATGCCCATCGCTTGGAGCTGGAGTCCATCCGGCATGCAGGGGTGTGACGAGGGGAATAAGGCGTGTGTCACTAATGGAGGTGCCGGTGGGAAGGATCGGGCAGCTCAGGACGACGCCACGGCTGTCAATGAGCATGACATGACCGGTTTTGCCAAATCGAATAATATCGATGGAGGGGGCAAAGAATTCCTTGGCGTCATAAATCCGATGAAGGACGCCGATGGCTTCATACCGCAAGCTATCCATGATTGGTAGCGCGAGAGTAAACGTATAGACTCCCCGTAGTGAATCAAACGCTATCTCGCCTATATACGGTTGACCGACGCCATTATGGAATGCACCTTTCCACCATACTTCCTCCCGGTGAAGGTAGGGAATGTCGGAATCCAGACTGGCCACGACCCGTCCTGCATGATCGGTAATAAATAAGCCACGTGTAGCAGATCGGGTAATCACCGGAATGGGATGGCCCGGGTCAATAAAGGTTCCCCCCATATGTTGTTGTAGGATCTCGGCAAAGGGTCCTTCCAGAATTCTTTGAAGGATGTCGGGATCCTTGGCCTTCCAGGCTTCTTGTTCGTGTTGTAGAGTGAGAGCCAGTTCCTGTGGAGTCAACTCACTGAGGGCGTCGCGGGTGTGTTCCAGTTTTTTAATGATCTTGATATTGGTTGTCAGTAAGGCCGTGCGAGCAAGTTCATCGGCCATGACGAGATCAAGCTTTCTGGCCGTTTCTGTTGCGAGAGCTTCAAAGCTAGAACCATTGACCTCGCGAATTTCCTGTGTGCCCTGGTAGAAAGCCAACAGGAGTCCAATGATCAAAGGGAGGGCACCGACCAACAGCATGGACAGAACCAGTTTTTTGGTCAGTCCTTTTTTTCTTTTGGCAGGTTTAGGTTCAGATTTATCCACCGGACACCTTATTTTCTGCAGGAGGAAGGGTGGGAAAGGACAATCGGAACGTGGTGCCTTTCCCCTGTTCGCTCTCGACCTGAAGATCCCCATGATATTTTTTGACAATTGTTTTGACGTTATAGAGTCCGAGGCCCGTCCCCTGGCCTTTAGGTTTAGTGGAAAAGAAGGGATTGAAAATGTTTGGGAGGTGTTCCGGCGAAATGCCACAGCCGGTATCGCTGATAGCAATCTGAACCGTTCCGTTGCTGTGTGAGGTGGTAATGGTGAGGCTGCCTTTTTCTTCCATGGCATGAATGGCGTTAGTTATAAGATTGATGAATACCTGGAGCATTTCTTCGGGTTTAGCCTGGACGGACAAGCCGTTTTGGTAGTGTTTCTGAACGGTGATTTCTCGAAATTTTGTCGCAAATCTGGAAATGCTTAAGGCTTCATCCAGTCTGGCATGGAGGTCGATTGTTTCGAGTTCCTGATGACTGGAGGTGCGAACATAATCAGTGATATTTCGTGAAATGGCTTGAATGCGTTGAGCCGCTTCATGGATGCTGGCGGCATGGAGTCGAATGCGATCGAGATTGGTTTCCTCCTGAATTTCTTCGGCCATCGCCAAAATGACATACAGCGGGTTATTAATGTCATGGGCAATCCCTGAGGCAAAAGTTCCCATGCTGGCTAATTTTTCCGATTGAAACAGTTGTGTTTGGATAACGGTTTGATGCTGGATCAATTCTGAGAGAACCTTGGCGGCGGTCCCTCCAAGCACTTCAGCTCCGCTGTGTTTGTGCTCCGTAATGTATGAAGGAAGAATGGGATCCCCGGTCACGTCAATGATCAAATTCAACTTGTCTTCCTGAATAAGTTTCAGTGGGTGAGACACTGTCGGAATATTATGAAGTTTGGCCAGTTGAAAACCCAGCGCGTGAGGATTTGTGTCGGCAATACCCAGGAGGCGGATATGGGGTAAATTAAGAAAGGATTCCAGCATGGCCGTTCCCCCCTTGCCGGCCCCGAGAATGGCAATGGTTATCGGAGGTTCAACAGTTGACATAGAATCCCTCCTGGACTGTGTGAATGGAGGATGATGTGAAACTAAGGCTGGATGGGGGGGATGAGACGTTTCCCCTGGTTTCAAGGTTTATATGGTAGAAAGCCCTATCCAGGGGATAGGGCTTTACTTGATATACCATAGACTTCTTCATGGGGAACGATTCTCCCGCCAGAAGAACCTCAAAAGCTGAAACGTTAGTCCCGTTAGATTACAAGCGATTGAGATCTCGTTTTTCCATGGCGGTGGCCACAGATTTTATGAGCTTTTCTTTTTCAACCGGTTTAACGAGATAATCCACAATGCCCTGCTTGAGAAATCCCGTGGCCATTTCCATATCCGGAAATCCTGTCAGTACAATGAGTGGCACACGGGGGTATTGCTGTTGGAAATAATTAATGGCTTCCAC
>JAUIKP010000536.1 GCA_030430725.1 Nitrospiria bacterium | reverse complement strand
TCGCGGAGCCAATCTCACGGAAATCCTGGATCGTTGTCAAAAGGGGGAAATTAAGGCTCTCTATTTGGTGGGCGAAAACCCATTGGAGACACTTCCCGCCTCCTATGATGTCACAAGTGCCTTAGCGAATTTGGAAGTCCTCATTTGCCAGGACCCCTTCTTAACGAAAATCGCCAAGATGGCTCATGTGGTTTTTCCTGCTTCAACGTTTGCCGAAAAAGACGGCACAGTGACCAATCAGGAAGGAAAGGTCCAATTTCTCCGTCCGGCACTGGATTCTTTGGGCGAAAGTACTTTGGATTGGCATGTCATGGTGGGCATGGCAAACGGGTTAGGCTCGCCAATGGAATACGAAACCACCCAGGACATTCAACAGGAAATCCGAAAAATCCTTCCGGGTTATTACAATCTGGGGAAGGTCTCTCACGTGGCTCCTGATTATTCGGGGTATTTCTCGAAAGCTTTTCCCGAGGAGGTGGCGTCGCGGTATGCCGGAGGGATGAAGAGTGCTACCCGGCCTTTTGCCTTACGCATGATTCAATTGCTTTATCATTCAGGGAAGCTTTCCACCCAGGCATCCGGTCTGATGGAAATTTCACCCAATACGTCTCGTCTTCGCATGAACGCCGAGGATTTCACCAATCTGGGACTCAGTGCTCATGACCGGGTGCGGATCACTTCAGAACAGGGCACAGTGGAGATGGGAGTCGAGGAGGATATGTCGTTGTTGCCAGGGATCTGTGCGGTTCCTGAACATTTCAATGATCCACCCGTGAAAGACCTGATGGCAGTTCAGGTCGATCCTGTCACAGGGGTTCCCTACTTCAAATTGACCGATGTTTCAATTGAAAAGGCCTGATCAGAATGGCCGGTCATCAAACTATGAGTAATTCTCCTGCGAGAAAAAAGTTTTTCGATGCGGTGCTCTTCAGAGAAATCTGGGATGCGATGAAGGTGACCCTTAAACATCTGCTGCATCGTCCTATCACGTTTCAGTACCCCCGGGAGAAACGAACGATTCCTGATGCTCATCGTGGCGCACTGTGCCTGCTTCGGTATGAGGATGGGAAAGAGCGCTGTGTTGGCTGTGATTTATGTGAAGCCGCTTGTCCGTCCCGCTGCATAAAAGTCCTTAGCGAAGAAGATAAAGCTCTTCCGCTCCAACGCTACGCTACTGAATTTTATATCGATATTACCAAATGCGTGTTTTGTGGATACTGCGTCGAAGCCTGTCCGGTCAATGCGCTGGCCATGACGAAGGTCTATGAATTTTCGACACATGATAAGCGGACCCTCCTCTTTGACAAAGCTCGGCTCTACCAAATTGGAGAGCGTCATATAGATGATGCCAAAAAGTATCTCTATGCTCATAACCAAGAGAAGGAAGGGGAGGAAGGCCGCGCCTACCGCTACCATTTCCCTGTTTCAATAAAAAGTACCCAGGAACCGTAACTTCATCATGATGTGGCTTCTTTTCGGATATTTTGCCACGGTGAGTGTCGTGGCAGGGGTTTTGACTGTGGCATTGCGAAATGCCGTGCACTGCGCTATGGCCCTGTTGACGCTCCTGCTCCATGTAGCGGGTCTGTTTGTCCTGTTAAATGCCGAATTTCTTTTTGCGGTACAAATCATTGTATATGCGGGAGCAATTCTTATTTTATATCTGTTCGTATTGATGTTGATGAATTTAAAAACGGAGGAACAGCATCTTCATAAAAAATATGCCTTTTTAGTGTTTGCCGGAACCGCCATTGTTGGAGAACTCCTGATTCTCCTTTTTCAGTCCCCGTATGGCGGTGTGATTGGAGCCGCCACGCCCGACCTAGTCCTGCAAACGGGCCCCAGCCATGCCATTGGGATCACGATGTTTAGCGATTATTTATTGCTCTTTGAAGTGATTGGAATATTCCTGTTAGGGGCTGTAATTGGCGCCATCGTTCTTGCTAAAACACCTGGGAAGACTGACCCACAAGAAGAACCAGGCATTTCTTCCATGCCCTAAAGCCCCATAACTCATGATTCCTCTCTCAGCCTATGTGGCCCTCAGCACTATTTTGTTTATGACCGGACTCGTCGGCGTTCTGATCCGGCGGAATTTTATTGTCGTTCTGATGTCCGTGGAGATTATGTTGAATGCCGCCAATATCAATCTGGTGGCTTTTTCTCATTACCTTCATTCCATGTCCGGGCAAATGGCGGCACTCTTTATCATTGCAGTGGCCGCAGCGGAAGCCGCTGTCGGATTAGCCATTATCATTGTGGTGTTTCGCGGGAAAATGGCCACGAACGTCGATCAAATTAATATTTTAAAGTGGTAACGTGTTCGATCTGCTCG
>JAUIKP010000039.1 GCA_030430725.1 Nitrospiria bacterium | reverse complement strand
TGCCGAAGTTTCTCTTCATGCGGTCCGAGCTGTACGGCAGTGAAGTTTGGTAGATTGCTCACACCAGCGCGGTAGAGTACGCTAAGGTGGAAGAGCTTAAACGTTGCATAGTCGACCGTTATCCAGTGGACATCGTTGGCAGTCCACTGGTCGGGCAAAGGGCAATTCTTTACCCAGAGCTTGCGGAAGGGCTTCTCAAAGTATTCGTTAAAATGCTGCTCGCAGGACTCGCAAAAGAGATGTTCTTTGGCTCCATTCTGTAGTGCCTTCCATCCGCGATTCCCGCGTCCGTTAATGCCCATCATATGGTTTTTCGTGTTGTATAATTCCGCGTATAGGAATTCGGGAACAATGTGCGAGTTCCTGAGTACTCTATCGTTCATGCAGAGGCGACACTTCGGCAATTCAGAATCCTAACCATGTTTAGGTGGATCCGCATAGGAGCAGGATCTGCTAATTTTTATTCCAAATAAATTCCCTTTATTCACACCTGTATAGCATAAGCATTTTCGCTGTACAAACGGTGAAATCCGTCGACCACTAAGAGCAACTACTTAAATGTAAGGTGGAATTCCCCAAATCCCTCATGTCCCTCTCTTTTTATTTTCCCACGCCTGCCGTCCGGCTCAAGGGTTGGACGCTCTTTTCTCCTGGCGGACCTTGTCTGAGTGCAGCGAGTTGGTCCGCCCTTCCATTGCCTGCGTCCGACCCATCCGATCAAGCCGGACGGGGCGTCAATGGTTTTGGGTCCTTTTGCCGAAACAAAAGGGCCTCGCCTGCCGGGGCGAAACCCGGCACCACAGAACATCACGTTGACACCAGAGTTGGGGCCACACGTGCGGTGTGTTCCCCTGCCAGTACTTTCATGCTGGCAATCCCAAGATGGATTCCCGATACACATCGTAGAGCTGAAAAGCCAGAACCATTAATTCTAATTGATCCGAAAAATAGGAGTCAGAAGTGGAGGCAAACATTCATGAATGTCTTACAAGCCTTTTCAAGAAGAACCAGACGCGGAGGTTCGTTTCTTATTTTTGGGGGACGTGTTGCGACCACTCGACTTGGCCATCTTCGGAGAACGGCTGGCCTCCGAGATGTCCCCAACATCCACAGCCTCCTGTAACTTGCGCACTTCATCAAGAATTTTCAAAAACCGGCGGCCGAACGGGGTGAGTTGATATTCCACTTCAACCGGAGGCTTGAGTCCAAACACCCTGCGTCGCATGATGCCAAAACGGATCATCTTTCGCCATCGCTCATTCATGACTTTTGCCGACAGACCTGGACAGGCCCGGAGCACCATACCTGGGCGATTGTGCCCCTCGGCACAAAGCTGGAGTATACGGACCGACCACTTACAGCCGACAATACTCTCCACCATCGAGGCCACAGGAATTGTCGTGTCATCCGGGAACTCCGACTCCATCTCCATCGACTGATCATCCTGAACCATTCCGTCACCCCCTTACCAAAAAGTGCCTTCTTGAGAGACTCCTGCAGGCTTAGTATCTTGCATGAAAAACCATTACTCAACCATCCATCACCTAAGGAGAGATTTGATGACAATCCGGCTAGCTCCAGAATGGCAGACTACAGACTGGTTCAATACTCCCGAGCCCCTCAGCCTGGCCGGGCTTCGGGGACAAGTCGTGCTTCTTCACGCATTTCAAATGCTTTGCCCCGGTTGCGTGTCGCATGGCCTACCACAGGCCCAGCGCGTCGCCAAGCTCTTTCCCGACGTCCGGGTCATCGGGTTGCATACGGTGTTCGAGCACCACGAGGCCATGGGGTCGTCGTCGCTTCGCGCGTTTCTGCATGAATACCGCATTCGTTTTCCAGTTGCGGTCGACCTGCCGGGGCCAAATGGCGATCCGCTTCCCCGAACCATGCGGGCATATGGGATGAGGGGAACTCCAACCACGGTGTTGATTGACGCACAGGGCAGACTGCACCGACAGGTGTTCGGGATCCATGACGATCTTCTACTCGGAGTGGAACTGGGATTATTGCAGGAGCACGCCACATCATCTGCCGAACTCACGGCAACACCCGAGCTTCTCTCGAAGCATTCGTGTGCAGATGACTCCTGTGCAATCGGATAAAAGGAATCGGTTTCCTGGTATCATTTGGCCCTGAGCCCACCTGACCAGTGCGCACAGGCTACTTGCCGAAGTCGATGGTCCGGAGACTCCCACCATTCCCTGCCGGCTTTTACAACAAGGGTTCGCTGGTGAGGAGAGAAAAACCGCCGTGATCCAGAACGACCTTCCAGTGGGCCAGGGCTTTGGGAAGTTGTCCTCGAAGCTGAGTTTGAATGATGGCCATTTTTCGGCCGGGAGCCGCGAGGTGTTGGGGGAGCTCTTCGTCGTTCACCCCAAGAAAGTATACTTTGCGTTTGGCATAAAAACTGAGGGATGGGCGCTTCCGGCCGAATTGAATCAATCGGTCATCCGGGCCTAAGTTGTAGCCGGCGATGACAGCTAATTCCTGCGGTGGTCCGATGAAATACTGGTGGTAGATCGAGAGTCCCCCTCGCGCAACCAATACGGTAAAGAGCAGCATCATCCCGCATCCCACCCAAAAGGCCAGATGGCGCTTGGTATCAGATCGCATGCACTGCCGCATGAGCATGGTTCCTATGACTATGACGAGGCCTACCAGCGACGGAAGCCACGCCAGGTCTACCTGGACCGCAGCCGGGAATTCTTTGGCAATCTGCTTGATGAACAATTGAAAGACCGCCGGCACAAACATCATCGCGATACCCAAGAGGTATCCCACCCCAATGAGAACGCGAGCGGAAGCGGTCAGTCCAACCGGCTCTTCTTCTATCAGAAAACGTTTCCACCACAGGGCCACCAGCATGGCTGCTGCCGGAAACGCCGGATAGATGTAATGCGGTAACCGCGTGGCCGAGAACGTAAAGAACGCAAACAAACCCACCACCCAGAGGCTCAGGAACCACTCCAAATGTTGCTCTTGCGTGGCAAGGCCTTGTCCCTGCCAGAACCCTTTCAAGCGCTTGAACGTGTGATACAACATGGAAGGGAGACAGGCACTCCATGGGAAAAATCCCACCAATAACACCGGCACATAAAACAAGAGCGTCCCCCCATGGCCTTCCATGGGATTCATGAACCGGCCGGTGGTATTGGCTTGCGCCGCAGCCCAATAGGCTTCCCCATGTATTTGAAACATCATTACATACCAGGGAGCGGCCACTGCGGTGACCAAAACGATTCCGACAAGGGGAAAGCCCCGTTGCCAGAAAGTTCCCCATTGACGCGTGAGGATGAGATACGGGATGACGCCCACCAGCGGAATGATAATACCCACGGGCCCCTTGACCAACATGCCACATCCCATGGCCAGATAAAATATGACAAAAAGCCATCGTTTGGTCCGGTCATGGTGGAGCGCGTACCAAAAGCTATAGCCGGCCAATGTCGTGAACACGACCAACTCCGGATCGGTCAGCACCATGCGGTTGATGCCCAAAAACTCCAAATTCAGCAGCAACATACCTGAAGCGAACAGGGCGACCGTGGGGCCGGCCCACCGTTGGACAAACACGTACTGGAGCAACAGCAGGCAGAGACCGGACAATGCCGAAGGCAACCGCGCGGCAAATTCATTGACGCCAAACAGGGCATACGATCCGCTGATGAGCCAATACACAAAGGCCGGTTTGGCATAGCGAGGTTCATAGTTGAGAGTGGGAGAAATCCAATCACCGGTCTCCAGCATTTCCCGTGCCGCTTCGGCATTGCTCCCCTCATCCCGATCCGTCAGTCCCAGCGCGCCCAGATCCGGGCCAAAGACCCATCCACCATCTACGCCCAAAAGCCAGGCAGCCAGGAGCAGCACACCTACCACTTGAAAAAGAGGAGATTGCGTGATGGAAGAACGGAGAGAGGACGGAAAGAGTGCGTGAGGGTGTGGGCTATCCACTCATGACTCGCTTATTGGCCTGATGGAGCAGCATGATATTGCGAACATATACCACAGTGCCGACACTTTGGCCGGCCATAAACACCAGGTCGGCGATATGAATGGCATAGGTGAGCACAATCACACTCCCGACCAGACTCATATACCAAAACGACATGGGAATTTGGCTTTCCTCATTGCGTTCGGACACCACCCATTGGACCAACCAGCGTGAGAAAAAAATGCCTTGTCCCAAAAACCCGAATCCGATCCAGAGGAGTTCCTCTAACGACAGGGACAGGAAAGAGTGTGTGAAGGATTCGAACATCGTCAGCAACAGGGAATGCATTGCCCAAAGGAGTCCATGAATTCAGATCCCTCCAGGTGCATTAGAGGTTTAAGGGTTGTGGTAGGTCAATCGTTTTCAGCAGATGGTCACTTCAAGAATGCTACGACTCGGTTTTTTTGGGATGGCTACCCTTCATGGTGTAGTTCAAACAGCGTTTTTGCATCCATCTGACTGCGAAGAGATCATACAGACCGGCAAACAGCCTGTTGCCAATTCCGTATTTTGATGTCCCATGGGCTCTTGGAAAATGCTGGACGGGGACTTCAGTCACCGTAAACCCATACATTTGCGCCAGTGCCGGAAAAAACCGGTGCATATTTTTAAATGGAGGAAGTCGTTTGACCACAGCCTGCTTAAAGACCTTCATGGAACAGCCGGTATCTGATATACCGTCATGCACAGCCCAATTGCGAACCTGATTGGCAATTTTTGAAGACCATCGACGGACCAGATTGTCATGTCTGGCTTGTCGTCGCCCACACACTAAATCATACCGACCCACAAATGGAAGAAGGTTAGCAAAGTCATTCGGGTCATATTGCAGATCACCGTCCATGGTGGCAACGAGCTCTCCTCTCGCCTCCCGGAAGCCCGCATCGAATGCCGCCGTTTGCCCGTGATTCCGGTCTAAATGCATGACGCGTATCGCAGAAAACTGGACGGCTAACTGATCCAGCAACGGCCCACTCCCGTCCACACTCCCATCATCCACAAAGACAAGTTCAAAGGCTGCAGAGCCACTTTCAGGCCTTGACTCAAAAAACTTGAGCAATTGACTCGCCAATAGCGGGATGTTTTCCCGCTCATCTTTTATAGGAATGACAACGGAAATCCAATGGCGCGGCGGATGGAGGCTCATGGATCGCGAGGACTACGCTACAGACTTCAAATTAATGACGGCACACACGTTGCGGACCCTCCTACCCGGCACCCATTTTACTGAATATCTAAAAAATCGGTCAAACCGCCCTTCCTCACCAGAGGCTCTCCACGAGATTTTGTGATAGTCTTACAACCCTCCAAACCGCCGGTCACCGCAAGTTGACCCTGGGAACAGCCCTTTTGTAAGGTGGAGGACATTATGAAGGAGGACCATTCATGCGAGAAGACATTCTGCAAGCCTATTTGGAAATAGAGCAAGCGATGCAGCGCTATTCCATGTTACTACAGGAACATGTCAGCCAGCTCGAAACACAGACCGATGCGGAATCAAAAAACCGATTTCAGAGAATGAAGGCTGGCTCAAAGGCCATGAGAGACAGCAGCCAAATTTATCTCTCCTATGCGAAGTATGTGGCGTATGGAATGCCCGAGGGTGAGGAGCTGGCTGAAGAGGAGGACTTACAAGCCTAGCAAGCCTTCGTACTGTCCAATCGACGATCCCCTTCGAACCGACCAAGGGGACAAAAAAACACTTTCTGCTGAAAAGAACACATGGTCGGGGCGAGAGGATTTGAACCTCCGACCTCTCGCACCCCAAGCGAGTGCGCTACCGGGCTGCGCTACGCCCCGACATTATTCTGACCAGTCGTATTCCTATCCGTTGTCATTGTCTGAAGGTCTATGCCGTCGTTCGCCCCAAAATCTTCAATATACCCTGTAGTTCCACTTTCGCTTTTTCCACACGGTCTTTTGGGACTTGCACGGCTTTTTCCGACCGTTTTTTGCGATACCAATATCGCTTCAGTCCGGCAATCGTATACCCTTCATCATAGAGCATCCGTTTAATTTCAAAGACCGTCTCAATGTCGGCTTTCGAATAGACCCGGTGTTTGCCCTGACTTTTCTTAGGTTTGAGAAAAATGAATTCCGACTCCCAAAACCGCAGGACATACGCGGGAAGATTCGTCAGATCGGCGACTTCCCCTATTTTATAAAATTCCTTATCCTCGGATTTGGTTCCAACCCCCATACTTGCAATCACCCCACGGTGTATCTAGCAAGAGAGTGAACGAGACCGAATGCGAGATTCTCGCCCGTCAAGAATTGACATATTTCTTAAAGAGTTGACTTGGTCGGAAGGTCACCACCCGTCTTGGCGTAATGGCAATTTCTTCTCCGGTTCTTGGGTTCCTCCCTTTTCGCTCTCCCTTGTTCCGGACAACAAAGTTTCCAAACCCAGCAATTTTGACGACTTCCCCCTGTTGAAGCATAGACTTGATCAAATCCAAGACATGCTCCACCATTTCCATAGAGTCGTTTTTTTGGATAGCTGCCGTTTCTGTGATAATTTCGGCAATGTCAGCCTTGCGCATAAATCAAAACCCCCTCACCAGTGGTCTCAAAGACCGTACATACGGATTGTGAATTCACGCCTCCGACCATTGTTGCTGGCAGCAACGTAACGGGCAACGCAGATGATGTCAAGAACCGGGCTCTTCAGAGGAATCCCCTTTGTCAGCCTACCCGCGAAGAAACCGCCTTCACCTTTACGGCCTCTCTTTCATGAGCTTATACTCAATGCTGTCGGCCAGAGCCTGCCAACTGGCTTCAATGATGTTTTCCGATACCCCGACCGTTCCCCATTTCTCCTTGTGATCCCCCGACTCAATCAGGACTCGCACACGAGAACCGGTTCCATGCCGCCCGGTCAACACACGGACCTTATAGTCCAGAAGCTTGACTTCCTTTAACTGCGGATAGAAATGCTCCAACGCTTTCCGAAGGGCATGATCGAGAGCATTCACTGGCCCATCACCGACCGCCGCAGTATGTTCAACCACCTCCCCGACTTTGACCATAATCGTGGCCTCGGAAATAGGGTCTTCATTGGTTTTCCGTTTTTCAACAATGATCCGGCACCCCAGCAATTCGAAAGACGGGGAATAGGTCCCCATGGCTTTCCGCACTAATAATTCAAAAGACCCTTCTGCGCCTTCAAATTGGTAGCCTTCATATTCCAACGTTTTGAGGGAATCCAGTAATTCGAGTACCTTGGGATTATCCTGAGGAAGGTCCAGGCCGAAGGTTTCCATCTTTCCAAATACGGCACTTCGGCCACTACTATCGGAAATTAATACGCGGCGATGGTTGCCGACGATATCAGGATTCACATGTTCATAAGTGAGCGGGTTTTTTTGTACCGCATGAATATGCACCCCCCCCTTATGAGCAAACGCGGTATCTCCCACATAAGGCTGCCGTTTATTGGGAGTCAGATTGGCCATCTCGCCCACATAATGAGAAATGGTGCGAAGATGTGCTAACCGGCCATTTCCCAGCGCTGTTCGCTCCATTTTCAATTCCAAATTGGCCATCACGGAACACAGGTTGGCATTCCCGCACCGTTCTCCAATGCCATTGATCGTGCCCTGGACCTGGATTGCTCCCGCTTGCACGGCGATCAATGAATTGGCAACCCCCATCTCCGCATCATTGTGTGCGTGAATGCCCAACGGCACAGAACAGCTCTTGCCGACCTTCGCAAAAATCTCACCAATATCCCATGGCATCGTTCCCCCATTGGTATCGCACAACACGATCCGCTCCGCTCCGGCTTCCGCCGCAGCCTGGATAGTTTTTATCGCGTAGACGGGATCCGTTTTATAGCCATCGAAAAAATGTTCGGCATCGTAAAACACCTGCCGTCCCCTGGACCGGAGATAGGAGATAGAATCGGCAATCAGTTCTAAATTGATGGCCAACGTGGTTTCCAAGGCTTCCGTCACATGGAGGGTCCAGCTTTTCCCAAAGATGGTCACAATATCCGTCTCAGCGGATAGGAGGGCTTCCAGCGTCGGATCGGCCTTTGCCGTATTTTTGGCTTTTCGCGTCGAACCAAATGCCACGATTTTGGCGTGCTGCAATGGAGTCGATTTCATGACTTGGAAAAACTCGATGTCCTTGGGGTTGGCTCCCGGCCACCCTCCTTCTATGAAATGGACCCCCAGCTCATCTAATTTAAGGGCGATACGAACCTTATCCTCCACCGAGAAGCTGACATCTTCCGCCTGAGCACCATCCCGGAGGGTCGTATCGTAGATTTCAATAACTGGATTTTGAGGATTCATCTCACGCATCCGCAACATCGGTGTCGACACACATCACCATGCCTAGGCCTTTCCGCCCCCCGGAGGTCCTTCTAATTCAAACTCCTGGTGCAAGGCCCGAACTGCTAACTCCATATATTTTTCTTCCACCACACAAGAGATTTTAATTTCCGATGTACTGATCATCATGATATTAATGCCTTCACGCGAGAGCGTCTGAAACATTCTGGCTGCGACCCCCGAATGCGAACGCATTCCCACTCCCACTAATGAAACTTTGGCAATAGCTTCATTCACCTCGACCGTCCGTGCTTCCACTGATTTGGCAATATCCCTGATAAGACTCAACCCTCGAGGAAGGTCGGCTCTCGGCACGGTAAAGGAAATATCCGTCAGGGAATCCTGACTCACATTTTGAATAATCATATCCACATTGATGGCAGCGTCGGCAATGGAACAGAACAAGGTAGCCGCAATCCCAGGGTGATCCGGGACCCCGACCACCGTGACCTTAGCTTGATTCCGATCGCCCGTGACCCCCGAGACCAAGACTTGTTCCATATCGACATCCTCTTTTACCACGCAGGTTCCAGGCCCGTCTTGAAAACTGGACCGCACTTCCACAGGGACCTGATACTTCGCCGCCAACTCCACCGAACGAGACTGTAGGACCTTCGCACCCAGACTCGCTAACTCTAACATTTCTTCATAGGAAATTTTATCCAACCGCCTCGCGCCCGGCACAATATTGGGATCGGCAGTATATACCCCATCCACGTCCGTATAAATAAAGCAGGTATCGGCCTTGAGCGCCGCCGCCAAGACCACGGCCGTCAAATCCGAGCCGCCGCGCCCTAACGTCGTCACATCGGAGGCGGCGTTAATACCTTGAAACCCTGCCACGATGGGAACAATCCCGTCACGCAAGGCTCCCCGGACCCGATCCGTATCGACACGGGAGACTCGGGCCTTGGTATGCATGCTATCGGTCACAATCCCAACCTGACGTCCCGTAAAGGATTGCGCCCTGATCCCAAGGCTTTTGAGAGTCATCGCCATCAGGGCAATCGTGACCCGTTCTCCAGAAGACAGTAACACATCCAGCTCCCGATCATCAGGGTCAACACTCACGGTCTTGGCCATTTTCATGAGGCGATCCGTTTCCCCGCTCATCGCGGACAACACGACCACCAGTTGATGCCCCTTCCGGTAGGTACCTTCAATAAGCCGGGCCACGTTTTGGATTCGTTCCAGGCTCCCTACTGATGTACCGCCGAATTTTTGGATATACAGCGACATAGGCTTAATGAGTGACCATCAATCGCTCAAAAAGTTTGGTGGCATCACGGAGTGGGCGGTTGGCCACTTCACGTTCATTCATTGGTACCGCATGATATTCGGATTTTTTCCCTTCCGCTTCAAACACCAGATAGGGCGATATGGAAGACCCTCCGTTCTTCTGCCAATTCGGACATGAGGTAACCAGGACGACGATCCGGATGGAGTCGTGGCTTCCAACAGACTGCTGTATGGCTCCAATGACCTGTTCGTCCACCTGCTGAAGATATTCCACTAATTGTGAGGGTGGCTCCGCCTGTCCATCCTTCAATCCCCATTCGCAAAAGGGAATGTGCAGACAGACCAGGTCATGCTTATCCAAGGCCGTCGAAGCCCGATTGGCCACATCTTGCAACCATGCGATATCTCCCCCTTCCCCGTGTTCAAGCTTGGCCGTCTGAAGTCCAGCGGCTATTCCAACACCGACGTAAGGCCCATCAGGCGAAATCACGATACCATTGACCGGCCATCGCTCTTGGAATTGAGGCAGTTCCACAGGTTTCCCTGCCCCCCACAACCATAAACAATTGGCCGGTTTCAACCCGGCACTCAGGCGCTCTTGATTCACAGGGTGATGGCAGAGGATGGCCCTAGAAGCCGCCATGAGTTCACGTAGGATTTGCGATCCATCGCCGGCGGGGAGATACGCCTCGATCGATTGCCCTAAGGCCTCGTATGGGTTGCGACAGGCCACTTTCCCGCTCCCGCCCACCCAGACCATAAGATGCCGATGCTGGTTGCCCATGTAAAATTGAATATTTTCAGAAATCAATTGTTCATTGACGGCATCAATGAGTTCCCGAGCATCCTCCGTCCCGATTCCTCCAGCAAAAGGGTCGGCCATAAATAGGTGGGGACCAAGTTTTTTCCCATCCCCCCATCCATCCTGACCGCGCAGAGTCACCAAATGACACAGATAGGCCACATCATAAGGGTCCAGAACAACCTCCAATCCCCCTGCCTCAAAGGCACCGGGACCGGTATACCACTTGTGTGTATCGTATCCTAATAAGGCAAGCAGGACCATTTCCCCACAGAAGGGACGGGTTTCTCGGGATACGCCTAAACGGCCCAATTCACCCTGTCCCGCCCATTCATCCAGGTGCGGTGTCCGAGCCGATTGTAAGACGGTTTGGTCTCCTAATTCTTGATACGACTGTCCCGTCAATCCATCGACGTGAATCACGATCGTTTTTCGCACGACCTAAGCCTCACTGTGTTGAGTTAAATAGTAGTTGAACGAACAATCTGGGTTTCAGAAGACCTTGAGGGATTATAGATTCGTTAATTGCGCTCTGACCGCTTCATGCGTTGCAGGAATTGTGACCGGTCGATAGGAGACGGAGATGGCCGTATCCGGATCTTTTAACCCATGGCCGGTTAAGGTACACACAATGTCCCCCTCTTTCGGCAACAACCCGGCGCGATTCATTTTGTCAATCCCAGCAAGAGACGCAGCGGAAGCGGGCTCGCAAAAAACCCCTTCTTCACTTGCCACCATTTGGTAGGCTCGAAGAATTTCTTCGTCCGACACCATGTCCAGGTATCCGTGTGATTCCTTCACCGCTTCCATGGCATAACACCAGCTGGCCGGATTGCCAATCCGAATGGCTGAGGCAATGGTTTTCGGCTCCTTCACGACATAACCCTTGATCAATGGTGCAGCTCCTTCGGCTTGAAACCCGAACATACGAGGCAACCCTTGAGTTTGTCCGGCTCGGTGATACTCCTGATACCCACGCCAATACGCCGTAATATTACCGGCATTCCCTACCGGTAGCGCATGGATGGCCGGGGCATACCCCAATTGGTCACACACTTCCATCGCCGCCGTTTTTTGACCCTCCAAACGAAACGGGTTTATTGAATTGACCAATTCAATGGCGGTTTCCTGACACAAGTCTTTTACGATCGTTAAGGCCTGATCAAAGTTCCCTTCAATTTGAATGACTCGACCTCCATGCATGAGCGCCTGCGTCAACTTACCCAACGCAATATTCCCTGCCGGCACGACGACATATACTGGCAACCCCGCCTTCGCTCCATAGGCCGCGGCAGAAGCGGAGGTGTTGCCTGTCGAGGCGCACATAAGTCCTCTGGCCTTGCTTTCTACAGCCTTGGAAACGGCCATGGTCATTCCCCGGTCCTTAAAGGAACCGGTTGGATTGGCCCCTTCTATCTTCAGATACAGGCCCAGACCAGGACAAATTTTCCCGGCTAAACGCTTTGCTGGAATGAGTGGGGTATTCCCCTCCAGGAGCGACACAATCGGAGTCTGCTCTTCCACCGGGAGGAATTTCCGGTATTCCTCGATAACGCCACGCCAAGGAATCATAATGGCTTGTCCCCCTTCATGACGCAATTTAGTTTCATATACTATTCCACCCCTTCCATCCGAAGGAACGTCGTTGGCTCTGATACCATGGGAAGTGCATTAATTTCCTGGAGTGCCGATTGGACGGCTCGCTCCACCGAGCGATGGGTCAAGATGACCAATGGCACCGTTTGGCCTTCCTTTCGCCCTTTTTGCAGGACAGATGAGATGCTGATTCCACGCTGTCCAAGAATTCCCGATATGGACGATAAAACGCCGGGTTGATCTTTGACCATGCACCGCAAATAATATCGGCATTCAATATCGTCCATCGGCCTTATGGCAATAGGCTCACGCGAATCCCATTTGAATGAGGTCACAGGGACCCGTCCGGCAACTTCAGCCAGACGATTTCGTGCCAAATCAATAATGTCCCCCACCACGGCGCTGGCTGTCGGGAGCGATCCAGCCCCCTTGCCGTAGAGCACAACATCTCCAACCGCGTCACCAATCAAATGAATGGCATTGTAGACCCCATTGACCTGTGCAATGGGAGATCCGGCAGGAACCAGTGCGGGATGCACTCGTGCCTCAATGGCATGCTCTTGAAGTTTCGCGATTCCCAGCAATTTAATGGTAAACCCGAGTTCACGGGCAAACTCGATATCCACCGTCGAAATGTGGGAAATTCCCTCAGTACAGATGGCTC
>JAUIKP010000535.1 GCA_030430725.1 Nitrospiria bacterium | reverse complement strand
TGGCTTCTCCCCGGCCGGATCCCGTAAAGACACCGGCATAATAGCGGGAGTCAAAGGCCGTACCAGGGGCCACATGGCCATACAGCATGGCTCCAACCTGTCGGTCGATGGTAAAGATTTCATTGACGATCGATCGTTCGACGAATTGTTGATTGCCCGAAGAATCTCTTCGTTCGCGGTTGTAGTCAACTTTCCATTGTCCGAGTTGGAGTGAGAGGAATGGGAATTTTTCCAGCGAGATCCGCCAATCGAGTAATTGGGGGCTTTCACCGGAACTGCCGGATTCCGAGGTGGACTGCCAGTTCATTTCGAAATAATATCGAATCCAGGGTTGAAAGCCATGCCCGCCGATTTTCATCCGAACCCGTCGAAGTTGAAAGGTACTTTGTGGGTCTTCATGAAAATCATCTGCAGAGATTGGATCCTCGTCCGTGGGATAGGACCAGCGACCTTGAAACCGCCATTGAATTTGGGTGGAAAATCTGCCGTCCTTGGTTGAAAATTCAAATCCTCTTCTTCCATATCCCACGGTAACCGGAAACTCCTGATCCATGCGGGTATTGAGCTCTTGTTCTCTTTTTTCCTGCTCCGCCTGAATACGGACCCAGTCTTCCTTGGTAATGATCCCTTTTTCCAGCAACACATTCTCCAGACTGTCCTCATAGAGAGGGTCCACGGCCCAGGCTTGCGTTTGGGCTAACAGCCCATAGCATATCAATGTCATAAGAATGCGTTTCATTGTAAAGTTCTTCTGGGGATTGTGATTGAGGTGCCGATGATTCACGTGCAAGAAATTACCAATTTTGATAGAGGGATCCACGAGGTTTACCCTCTGGTGCCGGAGATATAGGCAACCGTGAGTTCATGTAGGGGATTCTCAAAGATGGCTTGGGCCGGGCCATATTCCACCAGTGTGCCGACCCCTTCAAACGACCAGAAAAACGCGATGTGGTCGGCAATGCGCCGGGCCTGGGCTAAGTTGTGCGTAACAATAATGATCGAAACATGACCTCGTAAGCTGACGATCAGATCCTCAACGATTCCACTGGACAGGGGATCCAGCGCACTGCAGGGCTCATCCAGCAGAAGAAGATCCGGTGAGAGCACCAGGGCTCTGGCCAGGCAGAGTCTCTGTTGTTGTCCTCCCGACAAGGCTTGAGCAGGATGGTCAAGCCGGTCTTTGACTTCATGCCAGAGCCCAACCTGCTGAAGGACATTTTCAATGGCGGAGTGTAATGCGGTGCGATGATGTGTTCCGTGTTCGCGGAGAGGGAGTTCCAGGTTTTTGCGAATGGAAAAGGGAAAAACGGTGGGTTTTTGAAAAATCATTCCCACGGTACGACGCAATTGGAGAAGATCGGTTGTGGGGGCGAGGATATCCAATTCATTCATGTGCAAGGTCCCGGAGACCTGGCATCCTGGGATCAAATCTGTTAAGCGATTGAGGCTCATGAGAAAACTGGTTTTCCCGCAACCTGAAGGCCCCACTATCGCCGTAATGCATCCTCGATTGATTTCAAGAGTCACATTCCGAAGCGCCTGATGATCCTGATAGGCGATAGAAAGATTTTTCGCGCGAATATGAGTGACAGGCTCACAACAGAGTTCGGCGGACGGATAGGGGGCCCATGGTCTGAACCCCGCCCGTTTGCCGGGCTCAGGGTTTATGCGGAAAGTCGGTTGCATGATGTCCATCGTGAGGCAATCCAGGAAGAAATACAATTAATGATGAACACAAGGCTCACCAAGACGAGAGCGGTCGCATAGGCGTGGGGGTTCCCACCGGCCACATTCATGGCTAAATCGTAAATGTGGACTGCGAGAGATCGTCCCGAGTCCATCAAAGATTCCGGCATCCGGGTCACGTAGCCACTGGTAAAAATCAAGGCTGCCGTTTCGGCAACGGCTCGTCCGAGTCCGAGGATGATTCCGACGAGCAGGCCGGGGAGGGCCGCGGGAAGGAGAATCCTTCGAATAGTCGTCGCTTTTGAAAGGCCAAGGGCCGCTGCGGATAATCGTTGCTCGTGTGAAATGGCGTGGAAACTTTCCTCAACCGTGCGAATCAAAATTGGTAACACCATGCAGGCCAGGGTGAGACCTCCCGAGAGAATAGAGAATCCTAATCCCAGGATCTGGCAGAAAAGGGCATTGCCAAACAGGCCAAAGACAATGGAGGGCACCCCCGCAAGTACGTCCAGTGAGCCTCGGATCAGTCGGCCCAGGACATGATCGTGACGGGTGTATTCCGACAGAAACAGTGCCGTCCCCAATCCCATGGGTACGGCTGTTCCCATGCATACTCCCGCAATCACCAGGGTGGACAAGAGGATGGGGCCGATCCCACCTTCCCG
>JAUIKP010000038.1 GCA_030430725.1 Nitrospiria bacterium | reverse complement strand
CTCGCTTCAAGGGGTTTTCCCAGCCTTAAACTCCTTTTGATTTTTATTTTGGGATCATTTCTCATGCGTAGTGCAGGAGTGATTATGAATGACCTGGCTGACCGGTCATTCGATCGGGAAGTTCAACGAACACAGCATCGACCCCTCGCCTCCGGCCAATTAACGCCTTCCCAAGCCGTAGCATTTCTAGGCGTTTTGCTTGGATTCGCCGCCTTCCTGTTATGGTTCTTGAATTCCCTGACCCTTCTGTTGAGTCCTGTGGCATTGCTGCTCGCTTGGGGATATCCCTTCTGCAAGCGTTTCATCCATGTTCCCCAATTAGTTTTGGGGTTGGCCTTTGGATGGGGTGGCGTCTTGGCCTGGGCCGCTGTTCGCAACGAATTGGATCAGTCGACCTGGATTCTTTTTGCCGCAACGGTGTGCTGGGCGATGGTCTATGATACGATTTACGCCATACAAGATAAGGATGATGACCAAAGGATTGGAGTCAAATCCACTGCCCTACTCTTTGGATCCTTCACCTGGCTTGGGGTAGGAATTGCCGGTTTAGGCATGTTGGGATGCTTAGCCTTGGTTGCCAAGATCAATCATCTTGGAATTGCATATTCTGTTACCTTAATGGGAGTAGCTGTCATATTAGGGTATCAAGTCCTACTCCTCCGATCCAAGATTTCAGGAGAAAAAGCCTTTTCCTTATTCAAACAACATACCTGGATTGGGGTTCTTATTTTAGGAGGAATATTGATGGGGCTTCCCTAGGTACACTATTTTGGGAAGGACGACAAACCAGCCGCTTCTTTAGAACCTACGACCTATCAGCGGTTGCATGTTCCTTATTGAGGGGAAAGCCCGGAAAGAGCGCCACCTTAACCTAATTGTTAGCCTAAAAAACTCTTCGTAAGAAGAGAAAGAATCGTTGGGAAACTATTCTGAGGTCGAACTCTGATTTTCGGGCTTTGGCGCTTGGAGTGTCTCTAGATAATATGTGAGAGCCTTTGCATCTTTTTCTGAAATCCCCAAATTCGGCATCCTGGTATGTTTTTTCATAGATTGAGGATATAAAATCCATTGATAGACCCATGTAGGATTGAGGCGAAAACCTGCTCGATCCAATCCAGGGCCGACCACACCGCCTACATCGTTGAGACTGTGACATCCCTGACATCCGTATTTATAATTATATAACTGCTTTCCAAGTTTGGCTTGGGCCGCACGTTCTTCTTCAGCTATGGAAAGATCAGGGCGTGGGACTTGTGGTTTTTTCGGTCTCTTTAAAAAATTATCAACGGCGGCTTTTGCCGTTTCATATTTTTCATTGGCGGCAAGGAAAACTTCTTCTTCAGGTATGGTCACTTCTTTGGGTTCATAACTTTCAAGTTGCTCATCAGTCAATGTTTCCTCATAGGCTGCTTGCGCGGCTTCCGCTTTTTGGGTAGCTGCTTCAAAGGCTGCCTTTGTGGTTTCCATTTCTTGCTGTGCTGCCTGAAATGCCTCTTCTAATTCTTTCTTTCTGGTTTCCAAATCATAGCTCAGTGACATCCCATGAAGGGTTCGAACGTATCCCACAATTGACCAGATTTCTTCCTCCGATAACGTATATTTAAATGTCGGCATAGTGGGAACTGCAAAGTAATCCATATCATCAATGACTTTTTGATCCGTCGTATCTTTCATGTCCCGGTAAATGGTATGAAAAATTTCCTCATCACTAAAAGTGGACATTTCGGAAGTGGACGCCAGATTTTTAGGTCTGGGGTCGGACATACGCTCCCAATTAAAACCTTCTCCCTGCTGCCCCGTCTCCCCATGGCAATGACTACAATAGTGGTTATAGAGTTTTCGACCCTTCGCAGTTCTCTCATCCTCAAAAAGGGCACAACCAGAAAATAGCGTGAAAGTTATTCCGAGGACGGCCAACCCGATGACTGTCATATCCCGACCGCCTCCCTCTAGCCGTTTCATACCGCCTGCCCCTTTCTCAGTTTTCTAACTATCACCAATTCAAAGGCCGTTGCGAGCACTAATCCCAAAATGACCCAACCAAAAATGGAATTATCGGCACTTGGTTCGGCCCGAATATACCACCAAGTGGAAACGGCTTTCTGGCCCCCTTTTTCCTTTACAAGACCATCCACGACCGCCCCATCCCAAAAAGCAAATGCTACGTTCTTCCATTCGCCTTCCTCCACTTGGACATCCTGATCATCCTCGGTTTTCAATAAACGGGAAAAGACCACTTTCCAGATGCCATTTTCCCAAACACCTTTAGCTTGAATATCCTGATGGGGTTGGGTTTCCAAGGTCTTAAACCCTTTTGCGCTCATATCAACTGCCTTGCCACTTTCATTTTTCCAATACCAAATGTTTACCGGTCCCCCTTCAACCTGCAACATTTCCTGACCATGCGCGAAATGAGCTGGGTTATCACCCACCATAAATTCAAGTGCTGCGGCATCGGCAGCATCTTCCGTAGGATCGGCATATTCCACGAGAATAGCCATTTCTTGGCCATTATGAACCCCTTTGACCTTGACGGACTTCACAGTCACCTCCTGGATTCTAGGAGGCCAATGCACCTGAGGCGCCAGGTTAAATTCAGAACTCGGCACCGAATCCCATTGTGAAGAATTAGGGTCTTCGGACGGCAAGCTACCTTCGAATTGATACAATCGAACCGAGACACTCCCCGGTTCTTCCGAAGCAGGTGGCTCATTGGCAAAAGCTGACGAAAATCCCAGGACCCCGAACAGCCCAACAAGGGATAGAGTCCTGAGGTTTCCTAGTCCGTTCAACATGTCATTTTCTCCACTAATTCATCCACAACATAATTGGCCTGAATCTATTCTTCTTCTTCCCAAGTCCGAGGGGTTTGGTGTGCCCCATCATATTCACCCATAATAATTTTCCAAATAAACTCCTCTGGCAATTCTTCCTCCCATCGAGGCATAGCCGACTTCCACGGCATTCCTTCTACTGGTAAGCCCACTCCTCCTTTTTTTATTCTCCAGAACAAATACGCCTCTTGTAATTGCGCAATAGTTCCGGGATCACTAAAGTTGGCAGGAGGAGGATTAAAGCCAGGGGCCGCCGGACCCTTTCCGTCATAATTTGCTCCGTGACAGGGTGAGCAGTAGGCAGCATACAGGCCTTTGCCCATCATTATATTCTCAGGTGTTTTGGGGTAAGGGTTTGCTAAGCCGACAAATTCACCGGGAGGGGCCGGATGAATGGTCCTGTTTTCCGCAGGAGGAAGATCGCTAGGCACCAAACGACTATACGTTTGCCACCCCACCAAAAGCGGGAACATTACCAATACCGCCAACCGGGCCATTTGGCTTGCTCCGGTCTGCCCTTTTCCTGATAAAAATCTGAAAACTGGACCCATCATGGCTTCCAATGAAGATGCACTCATGGTTCCATAGATCAAAATCCCACTCAAAACAAGGGCCAAATATAGATAAATTAAACTGGCTGGAAGCGGTGCCGTTACTAACGGAAGAAGAAATTTCAAAAATATGAACATTCCCGCAAGAATGATAGCTCCACTAATGATAGGGCCTTTCATGATGTTCTCCTCATTGTGGCTTTTTCTTTAGCGATCCGCCATATTCGGCGTTTGAGAATTAAGTGGTGAGGTTACCGACGCCACCTTTAACGAAACGTCCGGTTCTTCCACAGATTCCATTATATCTTCAACTTTGATACTGATGGGCTCCCCACTCATTTTTTGAAGAAACGCAATGACCGAATAAATTTCCTGCTTGCTTAAGCCAATAGGGTCCTGATCGATATGTGGCATCTGCGCAGGATATTCTTTTGGAATTCCGTCATGCCTGAAGTCTAAATAAATATAGGCTTGAGGCTGGGTTAAACTTTCGTAGATAAATTCAGGAGAAAGCTTTGCTCCTATGCCACTTAAATCAGGACATCTGGCCGATTCGCTTGGTCCAATGGAATGGCACAAGGCACATTGTCCCTTGCTAAAAAATATTTTTTGCCCGATAGAGGCCAAATCATCAGGACTTTTGACGCTAGCAATATCAAAGGTTTCCACCGCCGGAGGCAAAGAAGCCATTTGGGGAACACTCAAGGCAATCAGGCTAAAGACTCCCAACACCATTGCAACGAAACCAAGTACCCGAAGGAACATGCCCTTAATAAACAACAGGATGATGATACCCACCCCAATGACACACATGCCGATAATCTGCAATAGCGCGACTTCACTCATGTTTCCTCACCCATGGTTTTCAAAGATGTATGTCACTAGAGTTCTTCTCTTAATTTCATCCCTATTCAAGCTTTTCTCCTGAACTCGGTGCACCGCCGGCCATCGCCGGAGCGGTGTGGCTAGGAATATCCACGGGCGATCCCTTCGGTGGTTGGGCTTTGGCTTTATCTCCCAAAGTCGCCACCCAAAAAATAAACGCAACGATCAGGCAAAACACAAAGGTATTGAGGGACATAAATGCCGCTGCATACCCTAACGCAGGGGAATAAGCATATTCCGAGGTATCTCTCATAACACCGTAAATGTGCCAGTGTACCCGAGATGATGATCGGGCATATCCCATTAGTGACATAAGTAAAATTACCATTACCGCATTTAGCACCAAGCTATACCCTGCTCGAATGGGCATTTTTCCCCAGACCATTTCCGTTGTCGTTTTTGCACTTTTCATCAATAACGCTGTTAATGGGGTGAACGTCACCATGATGAATAGGACAATTAAAACCTGGGCAACCGAAAAATAATTTATCCGAATAATAGCCGGGACAAAATATCCCCATACTCCAAGAACCACAACAGCGATACCTGCAATCACCAGTAAAGCTCCCATAATAGCCTTGGCAGCTTTGGCCCACCCTGCGGTTTCCTGTTTCCCCGCCCGCCAATACATGATGAA
This sequence comes from Nitrospiria bacterium, assembly GCA_030430725.1. Lineage (GTDB taxonomy): Bacteria > Nitrospirota > Nitrospiria > Nitrospirales > UBA8639 > Nitrospira_E. The sequence continues at coordinate 7,877 of JAUIKP010000038.1, read as the reverse complement.
ACTCATAAACGTCACGAGGATCATGATATTGGAAACCGTCATTTTTGCGGACATGACCCCGAACACTCCCAACAAGGGATGGTGGGTCCCACCCATTTTTTGGGCTTCCGCCAAGCTCGCCACCAAGGAATGAGGAGTCATCCACACACCAAGGCACAATAGTAAGACGATCAACATACCCATAACCGGTTTTTTATATTGGCCTTCAGAACCTGGGATTCGATGGGTAATCCCCAGCCAAAAATAATAATTAGCTCCGAGGAAGAGCACCCCGATGAGCATAGCCTGAAGAATAAACAGCCAAGCCAAAAACCCACCCATAAGGGTGATCCCCATTTGTTGGTTGTATTGATAAACTTCCCGCATTAGCCAATATCCGGCAAATGGGAGTGGCAACATACCAAACACCCCGATGAAATTCCCCACATACCCCATCCAATCGTAGTGCTCCCGCTCTTCACGCGATACCGCTAGTAAATAGCGGACACCCGCATACGCTCCGACTATAAATCCACCCAGCACCACATTGGCGATCAATCTATGGATATTGACAGGCCACCATGTTGGGTTTTTCATGGCCATCCACGCTCGCGCCCAAGCATCTCCCTCCCCCACCACCACTGGACTAGCCTGAAAGGTTGCCCATGAGTTGGGAACGATCATGATTCCGAGGGCAAAAAGATTCAAAAGAAACCCTAAAAAAAGATGGAATGTCTTTTTATTTCCCTGCATATAATCCCACCCATACCAATACATATAGAGGGTGGCCGTTTCCAATAAGAAGAGCAGGCAATAGACAAGAAAGGAAGGGAAAAACATATCAGTCAGGTAAGCCATTAACTTTGGATAGAGTCCGATCAGAAGGAACAAAAGGATTCCTCCGAAAAGGGCTGTGGTGGCATAGGCCGACGTAAGGAGCTTCGTAAACTCTTTGGCGAGTTTGTCATACCGTTGTTCTTTAGTTTTCCATCCAACCAATTCGCATATCCAGGCAAAAATCGGAACACCTAACACAAAGCCAGCCAGCAACAAATGCTGTTGCGCGACCACCCATACCAGGTTTCGGCTACCGATGCCTGGAACGTCACGATATTCCACAGACATGGCCTGAATCTCCGCACCTCCAGCCGCCATAGCTAAAGCCGGGAGAAAGAGAAGGGCCAGAAAACTTCCTAATTTTAGCAATCCAGGCATTCTATTCATTCCTTGCACAATGGTTGCGTGTCGTAATTGGCCGGCCGATGTCATTCTGGCCTCCCTTTGATCGTTCATTATTTAGTTCAAGGCTACTCACCCAGAGGCCGCAAACCTTTCTTAGGGCTTTTCCCCATCCTTTTTCAAAGGTTGCTTTCCAGTCTTATTTTCCTGTTTGGCTTTCTGTGATAGGTCACCCGCTTCTTTAGACGATTCCGAACCTTCAGACTTTTCTTCCTGAAGTTTACTGACTACAAGTTCAGCGTTAGCCAGAACTTGTTCCGTTTCCTTCAAGACCTTCTGGGGCTCAATTTTGACCGCTGCTTTTGTTTCAAAAGTATAGACGTATTCTTCATGTGGATGTGGCGTCGTAGCCGGCATGAGCACCCAGAAGATAAACACCATCACGATTCCCGTCCCAGTAAGTGCTGTTAAGAGCAGGGGTTGATCCGATGGTATACGCAAACTATCCCAAAAATTTGCCTGCTCTACTGCTGATCCTTCTACCGGTTTTCCATTTTTTACAAAGGGTTGAGCCAGCCACCCTAAGCCATACAGCCACCCCAATATACAAAGAATAAGGACAATAGAGGCCACACTCCCCCACATCACCAACTCAAGACTTATCTGCTCAGCAACGGGAATGACCATTATGTTCTCTTTAAAAGATTCAACAATACTGGAAACCACCGACTGAGCCAATTCCGCCACCGTAGAGACCAGAATCATGATGATCGGTAATGCCACTGCACTAAAGGCTACCCATCGTATCCATAATTGCAAACCAAAGCCTGGCTTCGGATCTACCTTCAACCGGTCAATAAATACTGTTCTCGCGCAAAGACCAAGGGCCCAAATATCCACCGGTATGGAAACAAGTAACAAGAGAAATAACCCGGTACCCTCCCAAGGATGCATATGCGCCGCCAACAACAACAAGGCGACCACCATCTTTATGGGGAATCCGGTCCAGAATGTAGGCCAAAAAACAAGAAGCCCTAACTTCGTATTTGACATTATGTTTCCAGGGATTAGTCTAAAAAGTGCCGATTTATAATTGCTGACACAGTAAACACCAGAATAAATACCATAATCACGGTCCACCCAATCAGAGCTACTGGTCGCTTAAATATATTTCGCTCTGAACTTGTATCCAAAAAGGGCAGTGCCGCTAAAAACGCCATAAATGCCCCTGGTATGGCCATAGCTCCAAGAAATTGGCCAAACTCCCCGCCAAAAATTTTCAATCGAAGTAACTGAAACAAGAACAAGAAATACCACTCTGGCTCAGGGTGATAATCCCCAGGGTCCGGAGTCGCCTGTTCCAGCAATACGACGGGCTCAATGAAGGCAAGGGAACAAATGATTAAAAATACAGTGGCCATGGCCACAATATCTTTCCAGATTTGACGCGGAAAAAAGTAATCCGTTTTGGCTTTGAGTTCTTCAGGTGAACCCCTAAATGGCCCTGCCGGCCCTGCCTTTCTAAAAAGGAATATATGCAGACCGGCCAGCCCCGCCAAGGCAGCCGGCAAGACCATAACATGAATAACAAAAAACCGGCTTAGCGTCATTTGCCCCGGAGTGGGACCACCCTTAAGGAATCGAGCCAAAAAATCCCCAACAATTGGAGTTTTATCCATGATTTCTACGCCAACCACCGTTGCCCAGTATGCGCGTTGATCCCATGGAAGAAGATAGCCTGTAAAACCAAAACCCATCACAATGCCAAATAAAGCCAGGCCCACTAACCAGACCAGTTCCCTGGGCTTTTTATAGGCACCCCATAAAAATACTTGCGACATATGCGCAAAGACCATCACAACCATGGCAGAGGAACCCCAAAAATGGTAGCTCAGAAGAAACCACCCATAATCCACTTCGTGGATGATATACTGCGTACTCGCGTAAGCGTGGTCGGTACTGGGGACATAATAGAACATCAACAGTATCCCCGTGACGACTTGAAGAATAAAGATAAATAGTAATACAGAGCCAAACGCATAGGCCCAGCGAGAGCCTCCAGGAATTGGCTCATTTAGCATTTTGGCCTGAATATTTTTCAGACCTACCCGCTCATCAACAAACTCAACAACCTTTTCAAATGCGTTTTGTTGACTTGCGACTTGACTGTCTTCCTTCATGCGCCTTTCACCATTCCATCCTAGGCTTTTACAGAAGCCGAATTTGGTTATTAACCCCGGCTTTATACTCAACATCAATGATCTTCACATTTCCACCGGCATCAACTTGGAGAGGAAGAACATCGAGTGGTCTCGGTGCCGGACCCTCGATAACCTTTCCAGCTTCATCATAAATACTCAGATGACAAGGGCACAAAAATACCCCATCTGGAAAGTTTTTCGTCCTTCTCCATTTATAGCCACAACCCAAATGGGGGCATTTGCCAGAATATCCTATATAGGGAGAATTTGCTTTGTTGACCCAGATGACATCCCCCTTATCATCGTAAAACTTCTTATCATTTCCCTCGTAGACGGCTTGCTGTACGGCCGGAGTCGCCTTGACCACCCAAATATTTTTCTCAATCTGTTGCTCCGGCATAAAAGCTTCTTTAAACCCTCGGGTAAACTTGAATTGGAATCCAATATTCTCTTTATTCACCTTCTTGACATTGCCGACGGTAAACCAAGCATTATCGAAGGGTTTAAACATAGGCTTCATCAGATACTTCAACACAGGGTACACCAAGGGCAAGGCAATTAACGTCCCAATGGCATGCGTCATGTTTGTAAAAAATGTTCGTCGTGGAACTCCTTGCTCCAATCGAGGCAGAGGAACCAAAATCTCTCCTGGCTCAACATGCAAATGATCCTCCAAGTGCGCAATTTCAACTTCTTTAATCGTGACGTACTGATCTCGCTCCAGTATGGGAAACTGAATGAATTCTTCCGGTGAACACCGAAGGACAATTTCCTCCTCATTCACCACTTCCTGAACTTGGGCAATTGGAACCTGGCGTTCCGCCCCGTGTCTTTCTTGAACGATGACATGGCTAATTTCGTGGGAAAGTGGATCAACAATAATCTTAGAAATCTTCCCGACTTCCGTGTTCGCACACAATGCTTTTGCTGTCAATTTTGGTTGCATAGCCAGGGAAAAACCTCAGATGATGTGGATTAGTTCATTTTTATTGGCTTCGGGGTATCAACTGACTCATCTTTCAACGAAGCAAGAAAGGCAACAAGCGCATCAATTTCCTGTGGGAACATGAGATCTTTATACTTATCAGGCATTTTTCCTTTATCGTAATCCTTATCGAATCCTTCGGCTTTCCAACTCTTTGGATCAATAATTTTTTCTTTCAACTGCTCAACAGTCATAAGATTACCGATATTATCCATAACAGGCCCACGCTTTTTCCCACCTTGCCCATATAGTTTATGGCAGTTATAACATTCCTGCAGTTCCCATTGCTCTTTTCCAAGGGCTACAAGATCGCCGGGAGCTGCTCCACTCCCGCCTGCGCTAGTGGTAACCGCAACCTCAACTTTAGCATCAGCACCCAAAGAACTCAGTTGCTTCGAAATAGCCTTAGCCCGTTCATCCAATTCTTTTGCCCTGGCTATTAATTCCTCGGCCTTTCCTTTCTCTGATTGGGCCCGACGAAGTTTCAAGACTTTTTCAATTTTTCCCTTTTCATCTTCCGGATCAAACTGGGGAAGAATCGATGCCCCTGCGATATAGAGACCAGACAGCAGAAGATAAAAAACCACCAACGCTCCCACCGCCTTCACGCCTTCCAACCGCTTCATTGGTGGAGCATCTAAAAGAATGAACACCAAAGCCCCTAGTATCGCGTAAAGAAAAAACATGATCTGAAAGACTGGCGGAAAATGAGTGTATTTAGCGCCCACTACCAACAACACCCCAATAATGACCCCCAAGGCGGTCTTCTTCATCACACTCTTGGCAAAACTTTGGTTAGCCATTTGTTTCCTCTTTTTTTAACCTTCTCATTTAGCTTCAATCGGCACTGACGATGCCAAGGACGTAGCTGACTTCGGACTGCCAGCTTTCAGCGTGACAAGGATGGCAAAACTCACAACAGCGTAAAACACAATAGTCACCCCCGTAATCCACCATGCCGAGTAGGCCAGAGTCGGGGTAAACGCTTCAGGCGTAAAATCGGGAACGAGGTTATAAACATGGTAGTATTTTCGAGTTAACGAGCGTACCGCTCCCATGAGGCCCATTGTCCAGATGGCACTAAAGGCTAGGAAAATGAGGACGAACTGGGACGCAAAATCAATTTTCCCCCATACAATCGTCCCTCGCTTAATGGCGCGGTTATATAGGAGATAATTGACCACAGTCAGGAATACGAGGGTAAAGGCTGCAGCATTCTTCGCTGGCATGAGCGCTAATTCGCTCGCCCAGGAAGGCAGTTCGAGTTCCTCGGTGGCCAACCCTTGAGTCGGAACAAAACCATGAGGGGTCATCCAAATCGCATCGGCAACCACAATCATCAAAAAGCCAACTTTGATCATGGTGAATGCCGACACCGTGAAATTCTTAAGACCAGGAACTTTACCAAGGATCATAGGAAGGACAACTAATATCACTAAGACAATTAACGATTGCCATTCAGGCGGAGGGAACATTTTCCAAGTAAACCCCATGATGGCTGGCATGAGCAGCACCACCACCGCGACGAATCCTGATATTCGTACCTGTTCAACTCCCTGTATCCGCTTTAAACTCAACCAGATATAATAGTTACTGGCCAAGAAGATGAGTCCGACCATCGCACCTTGCATTTCAAAGAACATCGACAACTGGTCAGCCATCATGTATGGACAAATCGAGGCATCATAGTCACAAAGCTCATAGGCCAGCAGATAACCCATAAACGGAAGAAGCAAGAGCGCCCCTACACCAATCATGTTGCCCACAAAACCCATCCAGTCATAATAGGCTCGCTCTTCATCCGTTTTTGATCCCATAAACATATACGCGGCAATTAGCCCGGCAATAAATCCGCCAAACGTCACATTTCCGACCAGACGATGCAGGTTAAGGGGCATCCAGCTAAAATTAGCCATTTTGTCCCAAAGGGTGGCCGTTTGGATAAACTCTACCAAGGATAAATCTCCGGCTGCCTTAGCAGGGGTATTCATAAAGGAAGTCGGTCCGTCAATGACAAAAAGTGTCACCGTTCCAACTATATTCAGTAGGATACCAAGAGCGATATGTCGTCCTTTCTTCGCTCCCTTCATCGAATCCCATGAATAAAAGTAGGTATACAAAATAATGGTTTCCAGGATAAACAGCAGAGGATAGATGACCGCAAACACCAGGAAAAAATGCTTGATCAACCATGTCGAGAAATCAGGATATGTCCCGAGCAAGACAAAAATGAACAAACCTCCCGTTAGTGCGGTCATGCTGTATAAAATGACTGTAACCTTAATGACTTCCTTGGCCAGACGGTCATACTTGGGATCGTTATTCTTATACCCAAGCCATTCAGCCACCACGGCAAATATTGGAGCGCCTAAAATAAACGCCGCAAATAAGATGTGAAGTTGAGCGACGACCCACACCGCCGTTCGATTTCCCGAATAGGGAAAATCCACAAGGGGAGCGTCAGGAACCTGTCCAAAGGCCACAGCCCCTCCGCATAGGCCCAACGCTATAACTATCCATAGACTTCGATTCAGTGTTTTCAAGGGTCCCCGCCCTCCTTATTTTTCATTCAGTTCCTGATTACTCTGCCGCTTTCTCAGCCTCTCCTTCAGCTGGAGCCTCGGCGGCAGGAGCATCACCTCCAGGTGCTGACCCAGCTGTTCCCGCAGGAACCCATTGCTTTTTCGCAACATCATATTCCATACCCTTGAGGCCAAAGGTCGCTTCATAGGCAATGACTTTCCAGATGGCGTCCTCTGAAAGCTTGCTTTTCCACGCCTTCATTTTTGTCCCACTAACTCCCTCAGCCACTCGCCAATACCACACCGAATCCGAATAAAGTTGCATTTGCTCTGTTCGCCGGAAGTCACGGGCACCGGCCTTAACGGGTTTCCCATCTTTTCCGTGGCAACTCGCACAATTCACATCAATATTCTGCTGACCGGTAAAAATCGCCTTGCCCTCTTCCAGGATCTCTGGATTATTCCAATAGCCAGCCGGCATATGCTTATCCGCATACTCCGGTGGAGCAGGAGGAGGGGGTTGCGGGGGACCTTCGCCACCACCACATGCTGACACCAAAAGGCCCATGACGGCCAAACCACTAACTAAAAGACTTTTTACTGTTTGAAACTGGTTCATTGTTCCCCCTCGTTTACCTAATTCTTGATTTTTCAAATTCCACATTCCCCACCACATGCACAGTGTTTCTGTGCATAAAAAGCTAAGTCCCTTTACCTTCATTTACTTCTTCCAGCGTTTCCTCATCATTTGGTCCCCCAATCCCCTTTTTCCCTCTTCTCTGTTTAATGATCCCATTCATGGTCATTTCCAACAGAACGATTACCGTGAGGGCCCCAAGTTTGTAACCCACACAGAACGACCCGGCAGGGGTTGTTCAAGCTTGCCGTAATGATTAACACTGTACTTGGAGGCCGGGCCACACTTTACTCACCGTGTCGACTCCCACTCTCCTGATTGAAAAACCCAAGGATTTTTCTGGCTTTCATTGTGCAAGTGAAGAGCAGGTTTGT
>JAUIKP010000534.1 GCA_030430725.1 Nitrospiria bacterium | reverse complement strand
CCCGGTCTCCTCGTTCTTGCGAGGCCCATCCCAATAATGCCGCCGTTTGGGCTGCAATGACTGACTTAAAGGCCACCTTCGTCCCGAATCGCATTCCCTTTCTATTATCCACAACGATGAAGACTGGTCGCTCCCGTTCTTCCCGAAAGATCTTGAGGTAGGGTTCATGAGTTCTGGCCATCACCCGCCAATCCATGAGTCGGACATCATCGCCCGGTTGATACCGGCGAGATTCCTCAAAATCCATGCCTCTGCCTTTAAACGGGGATCGCTCTCCACCAGCCAACAGGGTATGAACCCGCTTCCTGGTCTTGATTCCCAATACCCCTGTCTGGTGACGCATATTGATGAGATCCGCAAGCCGAACTTCTACTCCCTGAGATCCTGAAGGATGGTTCGGCCGGAATTCGGTTGGTGCTGTCTGTTTACGGAACGGCCACATGATCCAAAATTTCTGAGATCACCTGATCTGTCCTGATCCCCTCCGCTTCCGCTTCAAAGGTCAGTAAGATCCGGTGGCGCAATACATCATGGGCCACGGCTTGGATGTCTTCCGGGGAGACGTAATCGCGTCCTTCCAACCAGGCATGTGCTCTGGCACAACGCTCCATTCCAATGGTTGCCCGGGGGCTGGCTCCAAACCGGATCCATCTCTTCAACGTGGAGCTATAAGGTCCAGGCTCACGTGTGGCCATGACTAATTGGACGATATATTCTTCCAGTGTAGGCGCAACATATATATCCCACATTTGTCGTCGAGCCGCCACAATCACCTTTTGAGGAACGGGCGTGGGAGCTGTCGTAACCTCCCCAGGAATCGCCCTGGCTTGTCGACGAACAAGTTCGACAATTTTTCGTTCCCCTTCCACATCAGGATATTGCACACGTACATAGAGTAGGAAACGATCCAATTGCGCCTCAGGCAACGGATAAGTGCCTTCCTGCTCAATGGGGTTTTGGGTGGCCATAACTAAAAATAATTCAGGCAAAGGATAACTGGTTCGCCCGATCGTCACTTGATGTTCTCCCATGGCCTCTAATAAGGCGGCCTGCACCTTAGCGGGGGCCCGGTTAATTTCATCGGCCAAGACAAGATTGTGAAAAATCGGTCCTGGTTGAAAGCGAAAGGATCCGTCGTGCGGACGATAGATATCAGTTCCGGTAATATCAGCGGGGAGTAAATCCGGGGTAAACTGAATCCGGTGAAAATCAGCTTCAATCCCAGAGGCCAATGCTTTAATAGCGGTAGTTTTGGCTAAACCTGGGGCACCTTCAACAAGGAGGTGTCCATCAGCCATCAAGGCAATCAACAGCCTGAGGGTAAGACCCTCTTGTCCAATAACCTGTTGATTCAGAAAGGCTCGAAGCCTTGCTATCTGCTCGTGTTCAGATCCAGACATGTGTCTTGATTTGAACCCGGTGGGTTCCTGTAGTCAAAATATTACTGATTCCCCTTCTTCGATGGCATTGGGGAAACCTCAACTTCTCATTCTGCATGGTCTAAGCGCCTCTTTTTTATAATAATTTACCATTTTTGAGAGTCAAGGGGGGTTTTGCTGGAAAAAAATGCCCTTCCAATATACCCAAGATCATTTACCTTTCAATTACCTCTTGAGAGTCGGATGGATGAGGACGCCAGAGGGATGCCGTCTTCAACCATATACCACGCATAATGGGGTGAGGAGTGCAGTGGCAGGGATATTGTCCAGGGAGAAGACCCGGTACTTCAAATGAATCCTGCGGATGAATGGCCCCTGAATAAATGCACATGCTCCCTCTTTCTACAACCGTCATGCATAATCGTATGAGGGAATAGGCGTGGGATCCTCCCATGCGACATGAATTCCTGAAGTTACGCACGCCTGTTGAGGAGTAAAGTACCGCGCAAATCCTTCAATTGTGATTGAATATCGCTTGGAACTTCCCCACACCCACGAAGCACTCATAAACAAGCCAAGCCCGGCAGAACTTTCGCCCACCGCTTGCCGACAACCATCATATTTTTCTTATTTATTACCTAGTGAGGCTTTATATCTCTTCTGGCAAATTTATTATTCCTATGAATTCGATCTTTTTTCTCCACCATTTCTTTCAATTGGTCATTTGTGATGGGCTTCCATTTGAAAATTTTGCAATCAACCCACTTTCCCAGGATAGTTTTTATGTGCCTTTATTAACAGTTCTGCCCCATTTTGCACCACTTGCCCATTGCCATGATCCAGTTCTAGCATATGGATACAGTTTTAAATTCCCATCAATCAATGCGGTGATGTTATGCTGTATTGTACACGATCTAGAAATCCTCCTCATCCTCCTCTAGAGAAATTCAGCAAGATTTAGCTGAGGTTAAGTCCCGCAAGGATGTGAATCGGGAC
>JAUIKP010000037.1 GCA_030430725.1 Nitrospiria bacterium | reverse complement strand
CGAGACATCGGCGCCTTCCAGATTTGCCCCCTGCACATTCGCCTTCGCAAGATAGGCTTCATCCAATGTCGCCCGCAAGAGATTGCTACCCGCTAAATTTGCCTCAAGCAAGTCGGCATTCTGGAAACTTGCCCCGGCGCAATTGGCTTCTTCGAGATTGGCCTGAAATAGGACGGCTCTGTCCAAATTCGCTTCACGGAGGTTGCCCTGCGTCAGCACGGCCTCATTCAGATTGGCTAATCCCAAATCCGCCCCGGACAAATCGGCCGAGCGAAGATCGGCTTCTTGCAAGTTGCTTCGGTTTAAATCCGCATCCAAAAGTTTGACATGAGCGAGTAAGGCTCGCAGAAAATTGGCTTCTCGACCATCCGCTCGAATAAGAGACGCCTCCGCCAAATTGGCCATTTCGAAATCCGTCCGGACCAGATAGGCCTCTTCCAAATCGGCACCTCGTAAAACACCCAGTCGGAAACGGGATTCTGCGAGATTCGCTTCTCGCAAATCGGCTCCTGTGAAATTGGCCTGGGTCAAATCGGCTTTTCGAAAATCCGCCAGCCGGGCTCTCGCACCAGAGACGTTGGCTCCGCGCATATCAACCGAGTAGAACGAGGCTTCGGTGAGATTCGCTTTTTGAAAGTTCACATGGACTAACTTGGCCGTGGTGAACACGGCACGCGTCAGGTTGGCCCCTTGAAAGTTGACCCCGCTCAAATCTTCTTCCCGAAAATCGACCCCGGCCAGATCGGCCCCGCATAAATCAGCCTGCACGCCTTTCGGGTCTTGATGATCGGCGAGCCATCGGGCGTGTGCGGCAAACATCCGGATGAGTGTCTCTCCCGGAACCTGTTTTCCGAGGAATGCCCCATGACAGTCCGAGGAGGTGTTAGTGGGGCCATCGGACACATCCAGATGCTCCCCATACGCTCCCGTGACCATCATCCATCCGAGGAACAAGCATCCCATCAGCCCTCCGATCCACGACCCACTTGGTTTCACCCAGCTCACATGCGAATAACCTGTCTTTCCTGTGTTCAACAAAATCCCTCCTTTATTTCCTGGGTCTGTTGAAAAAAGCCGCCAGCGGCGTTCTCGCCATTTTTCCGTGCTCACGTACTCAGTGTACGCTCCGCGCGTCAAAACGGCTGCGGCCTTGCTGGACGGACTTTTTTGAACCGACCCGGAGCCTTTAATGAGTCATCTCATCCTGCCATTGTGGTTAATGCCGGACGACCAGCACGGACGAAGGCGCATACGCGCTCACCCATTCCGAGACACTTCCCATGGTAAACCGTTCCAAACCCGTAAGCCCCTTGGATCCCATGACGACCAGTTGCGCATGGCAGGCTGAAACTGCCTCGACGATTTGCTCTCGTGGTTGACCCTCAAGTCGTGTTCCAGTCACTTGAAACCCTTCCTTTAAAAACAATTCCCGATAGTGCTCAAGGCATTCCTGAGCATGCTCTCGAAGAGGCGTCACCAAAGCCTTCAACCGGGATTTCGGAAGAATCTTTTGAGACACATCCGTCAAGCTATCGGGCACCACTGAAACCAATTGAAGTGTCGCCATATCAGGAGAGAGCCATTCCTTCACCCGGTTTGCCGCAAACTTTGATGGCTTGGACCCATCCAAGGCGAGTAAGACAGAAACCGGCACCTCAAGGAGCCCCTTCACCGTCAAGACCGAGCAGGGACCATGGGTCAGAACCGTCCTCGAAATGCTTCCCAGTAGATATCCGGGAAGATCGGTCATTCCACGAGAACCCACCACGACCAAATCAGGCCGGATTTGTTCGGCATGAGTAATAATGGCATCCGCCACATGGCCTTTCACCAGGACCGTCTTGAGAGCCGTAACCGGCTTGGTGGCGGCCTGGCTTAAGATCACTTCCATCCGATGTGCGCTATCAGTCAGAACCTTCCGGCCCGCCGCCCCCAGCTTTTTTGAAAGGTCTTTTGTCAGGATCACATCCTTTTCGGATCGCCGTTTCCCACTGCCTTTCACGATCCGTGGGTCGACCACATGCAGCAACACCAGCTCTTTCACCAAATGGCGAAATAACTTTCCTACTCCTTCAAGGGCCCACAGAGAAAACTCCGACCCATCAACCGCACACAGGATTTTCATTATCTCGTCTCCTCAATCTCAGACATAGAACCATTGTGCTCCCACCATGTTTTCTTCCCAACTCCTATTTTCGCACGAATCCTGCCAAGTGAAATCACTTTTCACAAATATTTTTTTTCGACTGACAGTCGATGGTCTCTATGATTGAGGAACCAACAGGTTGGGCTTGCTTCAGATTTCATGCCCTTTTTTGGGACTATACTTCGTTGGCACAGTGTAGCCTTTTTCCTCTTTTTACACGAGAACACGATATCAATTATGCATGGTGAGACGGCCTCATTGCTCCCCCCACATAGTTCTCCTTACAAACCCCCTGCTCTGGCACTTTCTTTGCTGAGTTTTTTCATGAGCAAACTACGGTATGACAAACACTTAACGAGGTCAACAACATGGGTGACGGTCTGTTTCAAAAAATTCTGATACCCGTCGATTTTGCCCCCTGCTCGCGGGAAGCCTTCCTTGTGGGACTTCGACTAGCACGAAGTTTTCAATCACAGGTCATTCTCCTTCATGTTATCGATACCAAAGCCCTGGATGCCTTGAACGCCCTCGGACTCGCTCTCCCGTCGGAAGAGAGAACGCAAAAAAAACGATTACATCATCAAGCCCGGCTCTTGGCACGAGGCCTCCTGGCCCTGCCTGAGACCAAAGGGATCAAGATCACGCGGCTTCTAAGCGAGGGGAAACCTTTCATGGAAATTGCCCGTACGACACGAACAGAACAGGTCGACCTTGTCGTCATGGGAAGTTATGGCGGACAAACAGGGGATATTACCAGGATCTTTTTTGGCAGTACGGCCGAAAAGGTCGTTCGCACCGTGACATGTCCAGTGCTGTGCGTCCCGCACCCTTATCATAAACGACAGCCGTTTACCGATGTTGATGCAGTATCCAGACCGCTCAAAACGGAAACGAAAAAGCAGCGCCCCAAACCCTCATCCGTTTCAAGAAAAAGGAAATAATTGCTGACGACGCCCCCAACCCTCTGCATCAACAAAGGGGGTCCTTTTGCATGGGACGCCGATTCCAACCATAGCCTTCTCCTTCTTTGTTGGCTTTCCTTCCCGTCGTTTTTGTCTTGTGGAAGTCAGGCAACACTCCTACGAAGGTTCTCCTTCACATCTTCTTTCATGTTTTATCCTTTCGAGAGAATTTCTTTTACCTTATGCACAACCCTGCCTGTCAGGGACGATCCCTCTCAGAGAAGAAGACCCATCTCTTTCACTCGTCGATTCTCCCGGTCGGAAGCATTCATACTTCTCACGAAAGACCTTACTGGGGTGGCCCCGGTCATTCAGGCAGTCGCTGGTCAATCTGGAATCGGAGGGAACCGGTTCTTCTCTAGGTCCTTTCTGTGTCATCAACGACACCAACCATTTTGAGCGTTTCTACAAACATCAATGGACGAAATTCCTCAAATACTGATTACGCTTGGTGCCTTATTCCTATTGGGACTCTTGACGGATCTGTTGGGACGCCGGACTTTTTTACCACGAGTCACCCTGTTGCTCCTGGCCGGATTTGCTATTGGTCCCTCGGGGTTCGATGTGTTGCCGGACTTCAGGGAAGATTGGTTTCCGGTTGTCACCAACATCGCCTTATCCATGGTGGGGTTCCTTCTGGGACATCATATGACCGGTTCTTCTCTACAAAAAAGGGGAACCGTCGTTTTGTGGATCTCGATTGGAGCAGTCCTGGCAACCGCCACCACCGTCTTCATTGGACTTCTGGCCTTTGGCGTCCAGATAGAAATTGCACTCATCCTGGCTGGTATTGCTCTGGCAACCGATCCAGCCGCCACCATAGATGTCATCCGGGAGATTCGGGCGAAAGGTGAATTTGCCAAGACATTGGAAAGTGTCGTGGCCATTGACGACGTCTGGGGACTCCTGATCTTTAGCGTTCTCCTAGCTATTGCTCAAACGTTTTCCGGACAGGGAACGGGATGGGACATGCTCCTGCTGGGAGTATGGGAAATCGCCGGGGCCATGCTGCTGGGACTGGTGCTGGGGATTCCCATGGCCTATTTAACCGGACGCATCAAGCAAGGGGAGCCCACTCAAGCCGAAGCATTAGGACTTGTCCTGCTGTGTGGAGGCCTTGCCGTTTTCTTGCATGTCTCTTTTATTCTAGCGGGGATCGTCCTAGGAGCTACCGTCGCCAATTTAGCCGTTCACCACCGACGGCCCTTTACCGCCATTCAAGGAATTGAGTGGCCGTTCATGATCCTTTTTTTTATCCTGGCCGGGGCCTCATTGGACCTGCATACCTTACAAGCAACCAGTCTGCTAGGCGTCGCCTACATCATCCTGCGACTCACAGGCCGGGTGATCGGATCCTGGGGAGGTGGATTCATCAGCGGGGCATCTCCTCTCATCCGACAATGGATGGGCATGGCACTCTGGCCGCAAGCCGGAGTCGCATTGGGCATGGCGTTATTGGCCAGTCAACACCTGCCCGACCTCAAGGAAGTGATTCTCCCGATTGCAATTGGCTCCACGATCATCTTCGAACTTATCGGACCGGTCATGACCCGAAAAGCCCTCAAAAAAGCAGGCGAAGGGCAGAAAAACAATAAGATGGTGACGTGACAAACAGAAATGGATGATCGGGCCGACCCTATTCGGCTTGGTGAAATCCGGAACCGGATGATTATTGAAAGCATGATGGATCCAGGCTCTTTTCAATCGTACAATGACTGAACATGGTCTGCGAATGGGGTGGATGACCGGAACCTTTTCACTTTCATATCTATGGAGACGTTGACTCATGGATGCAGGCGGAGGTTGAATAAACCGCCGTATGTCACAGCCCGGCATCCTCTGCAAGAGAAAGGAAAACCGGGTCGATCACGGCCACAGGACCGCTCAACCCACGCCCTGTCTCCAGGCTACCGGGCATCTAAAGAGGCATGAGGTGAACATGAAGACCAGTCCCCCCAATTCCGGCACAGTCGTCTCCGTGCGGGGCAGCGTGGTGGATATTCGATTCGAGGACCATTTACCCCCCATCTATTCGTTGTTACGCACAGGACAGGAGGGCCGAATTGCCATCGAGGTATTAGCCCAACTCGATGCACATCGCGTGCGCGGAATTGCACTGACACCCACACAAGGCCTCATGCGTGGCATGGTCGTGGAAGACACCGGCGGACCGTTGATGGCTCCGGTTGGGAAAGGCATTCTCTCCCGCATGTTCGACGTATTTGGAAATTCTATCGACCGGGAGCCGGCCCCAAAAGAGATTCAATATCGTACGGTCCATCGAGCCCCGCCATCGTTAGCCCGGCGCTCCACCAAATCCGAGATCTTCGAGACAGGGATCAAGATCATTGATGTGCTGTTACCTCTTGAGCGCGGGGGCAAGGCCGGTCTGTTTGGTGGAGCAGGCGTGGGCAAGACCGTGTTGCTCACCGAAATGATTCACAATATGATCGGGCATCACCAGGGAGTCAGCATTTTTTGCGGGATCGGCGAACGCTGTCGTGAAGGGGAAGAACTCTACCGGGAAATGAAGGAAGCCGGTGTGCTGCCGAATATGGTGATGGTCTTCGGTCAAATGAACGAACCACCGGGCAGCCGGTTCCGTGTAGGCCACACGGCACTGACCATGGCGGAGTATTTCCGTGACGACGAGCACCGGGACGTCCTGCTGCTGATCGATAACATTTTTCGGTTCATCCAGGCCGGCTCGGAGGTTTCAGGGCTGATGGGACAGATGCCATCACGTCTCGGGTATCAACCCACGATGGGAACCGAATTGTCCCGGTTAGAGGAACGCATCGCCAATACCGATTCCGGAGCCATTACGTCGATTCAAGCCGTGTATGTGCCGGCAGACGATTTCACCGACCCGGCCGCCGTGCACACCTTCTCGCATCTTTCCGCATCCATCGTGCTTTCACGCAAACGGGCCAGTGAGGGGCTCTACCCGGCCATCGATCCCTTGCAGTCCAATTCCAAAATGGCCACGCCGGGCACCATTGATGAACGACATTACCGGATTGCACAAGAGGTCAGGCGAACACTCGCGCAATATGCAGAACTCAAGGACATCATCGCAATGCTTGGCTTGGAACAACTGTCTTTGGCGGACCGGAAAGTGGTCGCTCGCGCCAGACGTCTTGAGCGGTTTCTCACCCAGCCGTTTTTCACAACGGAACAGTTCTCAGGCCTCAAAGGACAGCTCGTTAGCCGCAAGGACGCTCTGGACGGTTGTGAACGCATCCTGCGGGACGAGTTTAAGGATTACCCGGAGCATGCCCTTTACATGATTGGCAGGATTGAGGATGCACAGGAGCACGCGACACCGGGCAAATCTCCCGTTCAAGACAGACTGGAGGCCACACCCAAACCCATGGGGAACCCGGCACTCAATGCGAAACCCGAACGGTAAGTCGAAGCCACGATCCAACCCGCAACCGGAGGTCGACCATGCAGCCGCCCCTCATGACTCTGAAAATTCTTTTGCCGTATAGGATTTTTTCCGAGCAGAGCGGGGTGACACGTATCGTCGCAGAGACCCGTCAGGGTGCATTGGGTATTTTACCTCGACGGCTTGACTGCGTAGCGGCCCTTGAGCCGGGAATTCTCATTTACGAAACTAACGGGGATGATGAACATTATGTGGCCCTCGATGAAGGCGTGCTGGTCAAAAATGGCCGGGAGGTGCTGGTCTCCGTCAGGAACGCCATTGCCGGGACCGACCTCCCCCAATTGCGCGAGGCGGTGGAACGCGAATTTCTGACTCTGGACGAACAGGAGCGGAGCCTCCGCTACGTAATGACCAAGTTGGAAAGTAGCTTTGTGCGCCGCTTCGCGGATTTTCGCCATGACTGAGGACCCGGTAGAGAAACCTCTCAGGGAAGAGACGACCTTAGCCAGACGGGTCGGCACAAAAGCTGCGCGCAAACTCAAGGCGCAGCGTCACACGACACGGACCATCTGGTTTGGATTGGGGATGATGGGGCTGATCGGTTGGTCGGTAGCCATTCCGACGCTACTTGGCGCGTTGCTCGGTCTTTGGTTGGACAAACAGTATCCCGCGCCCCATTCGTGGACGCTCACGCTGCTCTTCATCGGCCTGATCATCGGATGTGTGAACGCCTGGTATTGGGTAACCAAGGAAGACCAGGAAATACGTGCCGAACAGGAGAATCACAATGAATGAAATCTTCATGATGGTACCTGCACTGGTAACGGGCCTATTCCTCGGAGGGATGTTTTTTGGTGGCCTGTGGTGGACGATTCGGAAAGGGCTCTCGTCCACACAACCGGCCATTTGGTTCATCGGCAGCCTGCTGTTACGAACCTGCCTGACCTTGGCTGGGTTCTATGTGGTCTCGGACGGCCAATGGGAAAGGTTATTGGCGTGCCTCCTCGGATTTACCATTGCACGTCCGATCGTCACCCGGCTCAGCGGCCCAGCCGAAAATCCAAACCGACCGGGGCAGGAGCCCAGCCATGCACCTTAGCCCGGACGACGTCATTTACTGGCAATACGGGTTCATCAAACTGAATGCCACCATTGCGTTCACATGGGGGTTGATGCTCATGTTGGCTATTGGGTCGACCGTTATCACGCGAAATCTTTCTACGGGCCTCACACGGTCGCGTTGGCAGAATCTTCTGGAATTCCTGGTCACGGCCATTGAGAAACAAATTGAAGAGGTGGGCCTGAGTCAGCCACGGAAGCATCTCAGCTTTCTCGGAACAATCTTTCTGTTTATCGCCCTGGCCAGCCTCTGTACGATTTTTCCCGGTTACGAGCCGCCGACCGGCTCTCTCTCGACCACCGTGGCGCTTGCCCTGTGCGTCTTTATCGCTGTCCCGCTTTTCGGGATTGAGGAACAAGGAGTCAGGGAGTATTTTACGTCCTATCTCAAGCCGACGGTCGTCATGTTGCCATTTAATATTATCAGCGAATTCTCCCGTACACTGGCCCTGGCCATCCGCTTATTCGGCAACATGATGAGCGGAGCCATGATTGTCGGCATTCTGCTGACCATCACCCCCTTTATCTTCCCGATCGTCATGAGCCTGCTCGGTCTGCTCACCGGGATGGTGCAGGCCTATATCTTCAGCATCCTGGCCACGGTCTATATTGCCGCAGCCACACAAACACGACAGCGCGAAATTCACCAGGATTCTGGAATACAAGATTGACAAACACGTCAGAACATGAAAAGGAGACTTTATGGACAGCATGACGCTCATCGCTCTGGCATCAATTATCACAGCCGGCCTCACTATCGGTTTCGGTTGCATAGGACCGGCCCTGGGAGAAGGAAAAGCGATTGCAGCAGCGTTGACTTCTCTCGCCCAGCAGCCTGATGCTTCAAACACAATCACCCGAACACTCTTTGTCGGCCTGGCAATGATCGAGTCAACCGCCATTTATTGTTTCGTGGTCTCGATGATTCTGATTTTTGCCAATCCCTTCTGGAACCACGTCCTCGCCCAGGCCGCGGGAAAATGAGAAGATGTTAATCGACTGGTACACCGTTGTTGCACAGGCACTCAACTTTCTTATCCTCGTATGGCTGTTGAAGCGCCTTCTCTATAAACCCATCCTCAATGCTCTGGACGCGAGGGAGAAACGGATTGCCACCGAACTCGCAGACGCCGATGCAAGAAAAGCCGAAGCCCGGCAGGAACGCGATGCCTTCAAGCGCAAAAACGAGGAGTTCGACCGGCAACGTGCGGCACTGCTGACCAGCGCGATGAATCAAGCCACAGCCGAGCGTCAACAGCTCATCGACAATGCGCGGAAGGAGTCGGACGCCTTGAGGGCCCAGTGGCAGGAAGCGTTGAGGAGCGAACATCAGAATCTCAGTGAAGAACTCACCCGCCGAACACGAGAGGAAGTCTTTGCCATCGCGCGAAAAACATTGGCGGACCTCGCCACCACGAACCTGGAAGAACAGATGGCCGACGCCTTCATCGGCCGATTGCACAAACTGGATCGTATGGAGAGAGAAGAATTGGAGTCGGAATTCAAGGCGGCCTCCACTCCCGCAATCGTGCGCAGCACCTTCCGGCTGCCTGCCACGCAGCGCGCGGCAATTGAAGATGCGATCAGGGATGTGCTTGCCATTCATACCCAAGTCCAGTTTGAGACAGCCCCGGACCTGGTCAGCGGAATCGAACTCACGGCAAATGGACGAAAGATTGCGTGGAGCATCGGACAGTATCTCACATCGCTTCAAGAACGGGTCGACGACCTCCTGGACGTACGCCCCAAAGCGACAACAAAAGCCGCAGTACCTCCCGAACACCATGCCAATGAATAACCCGTTTGAAACCCTGCATCGTCTTGTCGACACAACGTTCGCCGGCATGAGCCACGCACGCGAAGGCTTCGCGCCCGGCATGACCGCCCAAGAGATAGGGAGGATCACCAACGTCTCCACCGGGATCGCCAGAGTTTCCGGACTTCCCCGCGTGGGGTTTGAGGAGGTGCTGAAATTTCCCAATGATATCTATGGCATCGCCTTCAACGTCGATGAAGACGAAATCGGTGTCGTGCTCCTTGGCGACTACTGGCAGTTGCATGCGGGTGATGAAGTCGAACGCAGGGGACACGTCCTGGACGTGCCGGTATGCGACGGATTAATCGGGCGAGTCATCAACCCATTGGGACGGCCTCTGGACGGCCTCGGGCCCGTGGTTTCCACCGAACGCCTGCCTATCGAACGCCCGGCTCCGCCCATCATGAACCGTGCCCCCGTCACGGTGCCGCTACAAACCGGCATCAAGGTCATTGATGCCCTGATTCCGATCGGGCGGGGCCAGCGTGAATTAATTCTCGGCGACCGGCAGACAGGCAAGACCGCCATTGCGGTCGACACCATCCTCAACCAGCGCGATCAGCATGTCCTCTGCGTATATTGCGCCATCGGTCAGCGCGCATCCGGCGTGGCCAAAGTCGTGTCCACACTCCGCGAACAAGGGGCGATGGAGTATACCGTCGTCGTCGTAACCGAAGGGAATGACCCACCGGGACTCGCCTATATTGCGCCCTATGCCGCAACCAGTATTGCGGAACATTTTATGAGCCAGAGTCGCGATGTGCTCATTGTCTATGACGACCTGACGCATCACGCCCGTGCCTATCGTGAGCTGTCCTTGCTCTTGCGGCGCCCGCCGGGTCGAGAAGCGTTTCCCGGTGATATCTTTTACATCCACTCGCGTCTTCTAGAGCGCGCCACACACCTCCGCAAGGAACTGGGTGGCGGGTCCCTGACTGCCCTGCCCATCATCGAAACGGAAGCACAAAACATTTCTGCCTACATTCCGACCAATTTAATTTCTATCACGGACGGGCAGATCTACCTCTCACCCTCCCTGTTTGAATTAGGGGTGCTTCCTGCGATCGATGTCAGTCGATCCGTTTCCCGCGTTGGAGGCAAAGCACAACGATCGGCCTACCGGGCGGTCGCGGGAAATCTCAAGCTGGCTTATGCACAATTTGAGGAGCTGGAAACCTTCGCTCGATTCGGTGCCCGACTTGATGAGGACACCCGAAAGATTATCGAGCACGGACGCCGGATCCGCGCCTGCCTCAAGCAGCCAGAATTCGCCCCGATGTCCGTGCCCGCTCAAATCACCTTGCTATTGGCATTGACCGAAAAATTGTTTGATTCTGTGCCGCTTGACCAGATGGTGAAAGCCGAACAGACGCTACACAAGGCATCCCTCGACCTCCCGTTGGAGGTATGGAAACGACTGGAAGGGGCAGCCAAATTGAATATTGAAGATCGTGACACGATTATTCGGATTGCCCGTCAAACACTCGCACGCTTTCAATCCACGCCCGAACACAAGGAGAAGGCATGAGCGATACCATGGTCAATTTGCGTCGACAGATCGACGGAGCCGGAAATCTCCAATCTGTTGTTCGTACAATGAAGGCCTTGGCCGCCTCGAGCATCGGACAATACGAACAATCGGTGAGCGCATTGGCGGATTATGCCCGCACCGTGGAACTGGGGTTAAGCGTCTGTTTCCGGGAAAACCCGCCGGTGGGCTTGATGGGAGAACGGAAGGTGACACGACAGACAGATGCGATTGGCGCAGTCGTGTTCGGTTCAGACCAGGGATTGGTCGGCCAGTTTAATGAGGTGATCGCCAATTATGCAGTCAAGACCTTGGCCGCTCGGTCTGGACGTCATACGGTATGGGCCGTGGGAGAGCGCGTGCAATCGCGCCTGACAGAGGCAGGTCTCGCATTAGGAGGATTCTTCCCGGTCCCGAATTCGATTAAAGCCATTACGCCACTTGTCGGGAAGATTCTTCTGGAAAGCGAAGCCGCTCATAGCCGGGGAACGTTCCACGAACTCCACCTTTTTTACAACCACCCCACCTCCAGAGCGGTCTATGCCCCGGTCAATCAGCGCCTGCTGCCACTGGACGAAACCTGGCGAAGCCAGTTGGCCATACTCCCGTGGCCCACGGGAAATCTGCCGGAGGTTATCGGCAGGGATCCTGATACACTACGGGCGCTCATTCATGAGTATCTGTTTATCTCCCTCTTCCGGGCATGCGCCGAATCTCTGGCCAGCGAAAATGCCAGCCGACTAACCGCCATGCAACGCGCCGAGAAAAACATCGACGAGCTTCTTGAGGACCTCAATCGGCACTTCCACCAGTTACGCCAGCGTGGCATCGACGAGGAACTCTTTGACGTCATCTCCGGCTTTGAGGCGCTGGCCGATAAATCAGCCGCCAGGGAAGGCCATGCCGGTGAACCACACATCGCACTATGAAGGACGAACAACCATGAACATTCAGACCAAAGGATTCCGCATAGCTGAAGGGACAACGGTCGATCTCAGTAAAAAGCCAACCAGGGTAAAGAATATTTATCACTCAAAAAAACAGTACAAGCAGGTTCTTAAGAAACATATTGAAGAACTCAGCGACCTGCAACGACTCCTCTATGCGTCAAACCGTTATGCGTTACTATTAATTTTTCAAGCCATGGATGCCGCAGGTAAGGACGGGGCCATCCGCCACGTCATGTCCGGGGTGAATCCACAAGGTTGCCAGGTGTTCAGCTTCAAGCATCCCAGCGTCACAGAACTGGACCATGATTTTCTGTGGCGAACCACGCGGTCTCTCCCTGAACGAGGCCGGATCGGCATTTTCAATCGTTCCTACTATGAGGAAGTCTTGATCGTGCGAGTGCATCCGGAGATTCTACTCAGCCAGGGACTGCCGGACGAATTGCTTGATGAAAAGACACTCTGGCAGGATCGGTATCGTTCCATCATAGACCTGGAGAACCATCTCTACCGCAATGGCACGCGAATTTTAAAATTCTTCCTTCATCTTTCAGAGGAAGAGCAGCGAACCCGGTTTCTGCAACGCATTGATGAACCGGAGAAGAACTGGAAATTCAGCCTGGCTGACATTAAAGAACGAAACTATTGGAACGAATATATGCAGGCCTATGAGGCCTGTTTGAGCGCCACGAGCACCAAAACCGCTCCCTGGTATGTCGTGCCTGCCGACGACAAAAAGAATGCCAGGCTCATCATTTCAAATGTGATCGTCGAAACATTGAAAAGTCTCAACATGTGTTACCCGACCATAACCAAGGCGCGCCAGAAAGAATTGCAGTCAATCCGTAAACGCCTGGTGAAGTAACATCTGGAAATCACCAGTGGAGAGGCCCATCAGGAGCCGTGGGATTTTCGGTTTCACACATGAAAAGT
>JAUIKP010000533.1 GCA_030430725.1 Nitrospiria bacterium | reverse complement strand
TATCCTTGTTCTGACCATGCACATCGAAAGCGGCTACGTTCGCGGGTCATTAGCTGCCGGGGCTTCGGGATATGTCGTCAAGAGTGCAGCGGACACCGAATTGTTGACGGCGATCCGTACCGTGGCTCAAGGAAAGACCTTTGTGGATTGGACGGTAGGAGGATGGGTGGGGCAGGATCTCCCCGGTGCCACAAAGAAAAGGCTGGTCGACAAAGCCCCTGGATTGCTGGGACAACTCAGTCCGAGAGAGCGTGAGATTTTCGGGTTGGTCGCCCAAGGATTTACCAATCAGCAGATTGCCGATCAATTGGGGATTAGCATCAAATCGGTTGAAACGTATCGTGCAAGGGTTATGGAAAAACTCGGTCTTCGTAGTCGCGCCGACCTTGTGCAGTTTGCTCTGAGCTGTGGCGTGCTGACCTCCGGACCTTCTCTTCTCTAAGCTTTTCCCTCTTTTTCTCGCTTGAACAATACCCCTATCAGTCTCGTGTAAGGCTTGTCAGGTTTTCCCCTCTGCCATTTCATCCGTATTCCCGTTAATTTATCCAGTAGAAGCACAACACTAAGACTCATAACGATCTTCGTCCACTATTCATCTAATCGGGAATTCGTTGGCTGAAGTCGAATCAAAGAAAGACTTCTATCCGGTGGTTTATTCGTTTTTGTTCATATTTTTTAGAAATAGGCCTGTTGAGGGCGAATCTACCATAAAAATCAAGGTCATTTTCTCCTCCGATGCACCCATCAATAAGGCATGGCAGAAGGCAGGGCACCTGATTTACCGAAAGAAATGGTTACGAGAACTTTCATGAAGGAGTAAAAGTGACGATGCCCATCATTCATGGACTTCATTTCAACAACCTTCGAGGGGATATCTACGGCGGGGTCGTAGCGGCTGTCGTCGCACTACCATTAGCCCTTGCCTTTGGAGTGGCCTCAGGTGCCGGAGCGATTGCCGGATTGTATGGTGCCATTTTTGTCGGCTTGTTTGCCTCCTTGTTCGGTGGGACACCATCGCAATGTACCGGTCCTACCGGTCCCATGACAGTTGTGATGGCGGGGATTCTGGTTCAATTCTCTGACAATCCCGCCCTCGCATTTACGGTGGTAATTATGGGTGGGGGGTTACAAATTCTTTTTGGATTGCTCGGATTCGGGCATTATATAGCCCTTGTTCCCTATCCGGTCATATCCGGATTCATGAGCGGAATTGGATGCATTATTCTTATTCTGCAGATTGGACCGCTTGTTGGATTTGAGGCCAAACCGGAGGGAATTGTCGCCAACCTGATGGCCATTCCCGAATTTTTGAACAATCCTTTCCCCGAGGCGACCATTCTGGGTTTCCTGACGATTGCGGTCATGTATTTGACACCGGTACGAATGAGTCAAATGATTCCTCCTCAGCTTTTGGCTTTATGTGTCGGTACGTTGGGGGCGTATTTCTTTTTCCCTCAGGCGCCAGTGATTGGAAATGTTCCGGAAGGATTTCCATCTTTGATGATCCCTGATATGGGAACCAGTGTAATGCTCCTGATGGTAGAGGGGGCGGTGGTGTTGGCTCTCCTTGGAAGCATCGATAGTCTGCTCACCTCGTTGGTATGTGACAACATGACCCGTACCCAACATGACTCCAATCGGGAATTGATTGGTCAGGGAATCGGGAATATGGTGGCTGGTCTCTTTGGGGGCCTTCCCGGAGCAGGAGCGACGATGCGGTCCGTAGCCAATATTCGGAGTGGCGGCCGTACGCCTCTCTCAGGAATATTGATGGCGTTGGTACTATTGGCCACATTACTGGGATTGGGACCGGTAGCGGAACAGATTCCCTTGGCCGTATTGGCCGGGATTTTATTCAAAGTGGGGCTGGATATCATTGATTGGAGATTTCTCAGACACCTGGTCAAGGCCCCACGAACGGATGTGCTGATCATGGGAATGGTGCTGATCATTACGGTTCTTGTGGATCTCATCTCGGCTGTTGGCGTAGGAATCGTTCTGGCGAGTCTCTTGTTTGTAAAGCGCATGGCTGAACTGGAATTGGCCAATTTGCGGGTCATTAGTGAACCGACTCAAGAGATCCCGTTTCACGCTGAAGAGAAAGCCATTCTTGAACGGAATAACGGTCGTTTTGTCTTAATCCACGTGAATGGACCGATGAGCTTCGGTTCCGCAAAAACTATGGTGCGACGGCTGGAGTCAATTAAGGGATTCAATACCTTTACGCATGTGATTCTTGACCTGACCGATGTTTCGGCCATTGACGGAACCGCCGCGTTAGCCGTTGAAGATATGGTCCGAATGGTTCAGTCCCATCGCCAAACCTTCTTTTTTGTGGGCATGAAGCCCGGAGTGCTTAAGGTCCTGGAGGGTTTGGGAGTT
>JAUIKP010000036.1 GCA_030430725.1 Nitrospiria bacterium | reverse complement strand
CGCAACAATCACACTCTCAATCTTTTCTGTCAATACTGATTCAAGCCGGGCAATCAATTCTGAGCAGATGGGATTGCCCGGACGATTCCATCAATGAGACGGGTCAAATTGCCCCGACACACACGGGATCCCGTCGGATTAATGCTTGCTGTTGAACCATAGGAAGCTTTGCCAGCATTCGATTGCTGAGGTTTAAATTCTCCTTGGCCTTTTCATAAAAGGTCGGTTGGGATTCAAGGGCTTTCTCAAAACAACGGGAAGCTCGCGCAAACTTCCCAACTTCCAAAAATGCCACACCCAAGTTATTATAGGCCTTGGCCGAGTCCATCCCTCGTGTATAGGCTTCGTAGGCCAAATCGAAATGCCCAAGTTTGGTGAGAGCTAACCCGAGATTGTTCGAAATTTTATCGTTGGATCCACCAACCTGAATCGCACGCTGAAAAGTTCTGACCGCCTCTTCATATTGGGCATCGAGGTAATACGCCATACCTAAGTTGTTCAAGATCGAAGGATCATCTTCCCTCTTTTGCAAGGCGACTTCATACAGGTGGATCGCCTCTTTATGATCATGACGCCGATCCGCCACAATACCAAGGTAATTTTCGGAGGTCCACATTTCAGGGTCATACAATAAGGCCGCCTGGAATTCCTGCTCCGCCTCCTGATCCTTCTCCATCTTCAGCAAAGCCCGCCCCATCCCCTCATAGGCTGGAGCAAAATTCAAATCATAATCCAGGATTTGGTGAAATTGGTCATAGGCATTCTGAGGGGATCCTTTTTCCAAATAGATCACCGCCAACTTGTACCGTGCAGGAATCTGTTCGGGCGAAGCCTCTAATACTTTTTCATACTGAATTTTTGCCGTCTGGAAATCGCCTTGTTGTAGATGGGCATCTCCCAGCTTTTCAAACTCGTCGCTGCTCATAACCTGAGTAAGATCCACGGGCGCTTGAGATTCCGGAGTCATCCCCGCCTTTTGTCGTTCCAGAATTTGCTGGTAATGTTCATCCTGGAGGGTGAACATGGACTGTTCCTTCTGGGCACACCCCACGGCACCCAAATTCATCAATATGAACACAGATACGAGGAGGCTCGCCTTCATCATTGTGTACCTCATCTGAAAGGTTGCATGTACCGCCTGTAACGCAATCGATCCAACGATCATATTCGCTGCCGAAAAATCCTGTTCTGTTCTGTCGTGGTGTGGAACTCCCATGTTTTGTCGTCCTCTACGCTCTTGAAATGTTTATCGAATCTATCTTCCTGATGCTCTTACGCATTCACCCTCCCATAGCGGGCATTAAATTTCGCATCAGACTAATTGCACCAGGACCAATAATCACCACCATTAATGCCGGAAAAATAAACAATATAAGAGGAATCATCAGTTTTACTGGAAGCTGTGCCCCTCGCTCTTCAGCTTTAAGCCTTCGTTTTAACCGCATGGAATCCGAGTGCACTCGAAGCGCCTGGCCAATACTCGTACCAAACCGATCCGTCTGAATCAGTAAGGCCACTAAGCTTCGAATGTCGTCGAGGTCCGTCCGGTTGACCAAATTCCGAAGCCCTTGTTCCCGGCTTAGACCTGCACGTAGCTCCAAGTTTAACAAGATAAATTCATCACCAAGATCGGGATGGCCTTGTTTGACTTCCTGTCCTACCCTTGCAATGGCTTGATCCAGCCCTAACCCCGCTTCGACACACACCACCATCAAATCCAGTGCATCAGGAAACCCATTCACTAAGCGTTCTTTTCGTTTAGTGATGGCACTGCTCAACCAAAGTTGGGGACCATAAAATCCCACCATCATGACACCAATCAACACCATGGGGAAAAACATGGGGTCTTTCCCCTGCATCACCTCGGAACCAAAAACAAGAAATGTCAGGCCTAGCAGAATGGCCAGGAAAATCCGGGTTCCTAAAAACACCACAATCGCTCGTGGGTTTCGATACCCTGCCGTTGCCAATGAAGCTCGCAAACGGGTGGTGACGGCTTGGTCCTTGGGCTTATTGACCTGCCCCAATCGCTCAAGGAGCTTCATCCCTTGATCTTTCAGATTCGTTTTCTTTTCATTTTTTTTCGAGGAACTCTGCGAGAGAGACTGGCCCTTGGCCCGTATACTCCAGTCTTTGACCTTTTCCTGAGACTGGATATAACTCCACACACCCCAGCCGACAACAAGCACCCCCAAAAATACTAAAAGACTGATCAGGAATAAGGGATCCATCATGCCATCCTTCTAGACTTTAATATCACACATATTTTTCATCACATAGGCTCCCACGAGCATTAACAGACCTGAACCCAGAGCCATCATTCGACCCATATCATCTTCAATCAAAATACGCATGTAGGCTTCATTCAAGAACCACAATAGAATGAACATCACAATAGGCATGCAGAATAAAATAATCCCCGACATCCGGCCTTCGGCCGAAAGCGCTTTGACTCGACCAAGTAACTCGAATCGTTGACGGATGAGCCGAGAAATCGCCTCAATGATTTCTGCTAAATTTCCCCCTGTTTCTCGTTGGACGACTAACGCTGTCACAAAGAACTTGAGGTCGGTACTAACCACCCTAGCATTTAAATTATTCATGGCTTGAGGGACATCAATTCCAAAGGAAATTTCCTCCACGGTCCGACTAAACTCAGGGCCAATCGGATCTGGAAATTCATCCCCGATCATCTTCATACCCACGGAAAAGGCATGTCCCGCACGAAGGGCCCGAGCCATCAAATCCAATGCTTCGGGCAATTGGCGTTCAAATTCTTTAAAACGGCGCTTCCGCTTCCGTTTCATCTGAAGGAAAGGAAGGCTCATGCCCAGAAGGCTGAGACCAATGGCAGCAAACATCCCATAGTCTTGAAAGGTGGCAACCAGCAACCCTGCTCCTCCAAGCACTCCGGATAAGAGGAAAAAGACGCCAATCGGCATTTGACTATTGGCCTGTTGAAGCAATTTTTCCAGCCCCCCCAACGTCGTCATAGAACCCAATAAATTTTGGATCCACGGAATGTCGCTCATTTTCCGATTTCGGAGAATTCCGGGTGCTTCTTGGGTTTTTTGAAGATCTGCCGGTCTTCCTGATCCACCACGCAAGCGCCGCTTGAGGTTTTTATTGTGGGGATTCATATACTGGTGGTAGCAGTAATAGGCTCCCTCCACAAACAGAATAATGGACAGAAATATTCCAATACTAATGGCCACGGTCATGATACGCCCTCCCAACTCGATGACGAATCAACAAGATGAACCACCACAGTTAAGGCCATCGTGAAAGTGAACCAATGGGTAAAACGATTATTACACTTCATAAATTTTCTCGGGGTCGAAGATACTTGGGTCACAAGAAATTCCCAATGCTTTAAACCGTTCGACAAATTTCGGCCGCACCCCAGTTGCTCTAAATTGCCCATGCACCTTTCGCTCTTCATCAAGTCCTGTTTGTTGAAACAAGAATATTTCCTGAAGAGTAATGGTTTCGCCTTCCATCCCTACAATTTCGGACAAACTGGTCATTTTCCGGGATCCATCCGACAAGCGAGTCATTTGGAGAATGACATCGATCGCGGAACTGACATAATGGCGAAGCGCCTTCGTAGCCAGATTCAAGCCAGCCATGGCCACCAATGTCTCCACCCGCGTCAGGCAATCGCGTGGGGTATTGGCATGAATCGTAGTCAGAGATCCATCATGCCCCGTATTCATGGCTTGGAGCATGTCGAGACATTCCCCACTTCGCACCTCACCCATCACAATTCGATCCGGCCGCATGCGCAAACAATTTTTGACTAATTCCCGTTGACTCACTTC
This sequence comes from Nitrospiria bacterium, assembly GCA_030430725.1. Lineage (GTDB taxonomy): Bacteria > Nitrospirota > Nitrospiria > Nitrospirales > UBA8639 > Nitrospira_E. The sequence continues at coordinate 9,131 of JAUIKP010000036.1, read as the reverse complement.
ACCCCGCCCCTCCACGTTGGGCGGACGGGTTTCGAGCCGGACCACATGCTCTTGACGCAATTGTAACTCCGCTGAATCCTCAATCGTCACAATGCGTTCGTCTGAGGGAATAAATCCGGACAGAATATTTAGAATGGTCGTTTTTCCGCAGCCCGTTCCTCCCGAAATCAAAACATTCAGTCTCGCTTCGACAATCCCTCGAAGAAGCTCTGCAATCTCGGGAGTCAGGGAACGTTTGTCCACCAAATCCGAAATCTGCAACTTATCCTTAGAAAACTTTCGAATGGAAATGGAAGATCCATTCAGAGCCAATGGCGGAATAATGGCATTGACGCGAGATCCGTCCAACAACCGAGCATCAACCATTGGCGACGATTCATCAATTCGACGCCCGACAGCCGACACAATTTTTTCGATAATTTTCCGGAGATGGGCTTCATCCCGAAACTTGACATCAGTCAATTCCAGTTTGCCGGCCCGCTCCACGTAAATTTGGTCGGCCCGGTTGACCAGAATATCGTTTACGGTTTGATCCTGCACCAAGGGTTCAAGTGGGCCTAACCCCATGACTTCATGCTCAATGTCGGCAATCAGACTTTCCCGCTCTTTCATACTGAGAGGGACGGATTCCTTCTCCAACATTTCCTGGACGAGCTTCGTCAGCTCGACCTTGAGCAGATTGTTATCCAACTTGGCGACAACGGCCAGATCGAGGGTATCAATCACCTGGCGATGAAGCCGTTCTTTCAATGGACCCAGGTTTAACGCCCCCAAGCCCGCTCCCGCACCCACTTCATCCCATTTTGTCTCATACATAAACCGGCTTACCTCAATACCATGAAAAGAATAATATTATGCCCCTGAAGGGGATGATTGGACATTCCGACTTTTAAAGGGATTCAACCATCCGGCTAACGATCCCTTGCTTGCCGGCTTTGTCGCCTGACCGGCAAACGAATTCGCCAGATCCCGATAGGATTGAGCCACTGCCGACCGGGGAGCCACATCGATCAACGGCTTCCCACTATTCACGGCCTGACTTGCTGAAGGATAATCGTTGGGGAGTAGCCAGAAAGCTTTTTGTTTCAAAATTTCTTCCGTCTCTTTCAATACGTCCTGTTCAGCGGATAAGTATCGATTCATCACCAACCGGATTTTTTCAGCAGGAAATCCGGATCCACGCAACAATTCTAAAATACGCTTCGTTCGGTGAACCACGGGGACCATCAACGTGGAGGTCACCAGGATTAAGGTCGCAAGTTCCAGTGCCTTTTTTGTGGTCAAATCCAGCACATGTCCACAATCAAGGATGACATAGTCGAAACTGGATTGAAGCAGTCTAAGGGTCGCTTCCACACAATCCGGACTTAATCGGCCTGTGCTGAGATCGTCATACCCCGAAGGGAGCACTTGAATGCCCAATTCCGTTTTGGTCAGAACACGAATGAGAAAGGCCTGGTCTAATCTGGACAAATCTGTCGCAATATCACGGAAGCTATGGTTCGGTTGAAGGTCGAGATATAAGGGAAGATCTCCCCCATGCTGGTTAACATCCACCAGTGCGACGGACGGGTTGTTCGGCCCTTTTTTGATCGCGGCGGCCAAATTGACCGCGATACTGGTCGTTCCCACTCCACCTTTTCCCCCAAAAAAGGCAAGGACCTTTCCCGCCGCTCGTTGCCCGTCACCCTGGCGAACCGGAGTCGTGGCTCGCTCCAAAAATCGCATAATCGCATCGGTCACTTCCTGTTTTTGGAGGGGTTGAGCCAAAAACTCTTTGGCGCCGGCCCGCATGGCTTCCAATAATATATTTGACTCCAATCGTGCAGCGGTCAGGAATATCTCCATTCCTTTATTCAATTTCATCATCTCTCGAATAAGGGAGAACGTGCCTTCAGGATTCTCCTCAAGTTCCATAATCATGAGCGCAGGAACTCCTGGTTCCTGGCCGTCTTTGAGCCGCACACCATCAATTTCCCGAATGAGGCTCTCAAGTGTCGCCTTACATTCTGTTGACCGGATAGAAAGTTCAATGACCGGTATATCAGATGAGGCACTTGAGGAATCCGTGCCTACACGTTTTGGCTTCCAAGTTTTATCCTTCATGTTAATATCCCTCCGAAGAGACCCCGATTGACGCATTGCCGCCTGATATACCACCACTTGATGACCCCCCGCCGGAGCCACCCTTCAGCTTGAATGGGGAATACGGCGGACTTTGAAACATCAACTGATACCGAGCCAGACTCTGTTGCAGAGCCTGCGAATCGGCCTCTCCAGCTACGGGGCCAAGATTGTTGGCGGCTGCGGGATTCAGGATTTGATTCTCAAGTCCCTGTCGATATGACAGGCCATACTCCTCACTCAGATGAATGGGGTGAGGCGCCCATGGAGAGAAGACCTGATCGCTTTTCCCCATCGCGTGTGGCCGTCGTCCATTGTCCTCGGTCATGACTGGCCACACACCACAACCACCCATCCCCACTAAAATCAGGCCGATGAAACCGGCCATTGTTACAATTGATTGGCGTTGCATGCTCGACTCCTTTTTCAGCAAATTTCCTATGGGGCCAGATGCCCGAACATCCCTTCCATCCCACCCTTACGGTACGGCATTCTCCCTGCCACCCTCGGTGATCCAAACGTGTAGGCCTCGCTCGGCCTGGCGACATTGGACTCAGGAAACACCCCTTCCATATAGCCCATCAGCATCAACTCAAAATCATTGGGTTCCAAATAATGATCCGTGGGCAGGGTTTGCTTCACCATATCCAAAGGTTTCACCAAATGAGGGGTCACAATCACAATCAGTTCGGTCTCATTTTTTTGGAAGGAGGTGCTCCGGAACAACGCTCCCAAAATCGGCACATCACCGAGGAACGGGTATTTCGCAACCGTTTCCTTGATATTTTCCTGGAGAAGACCCGCAATGGCAAAACTTTGTCCATCACCCAATTCCACCACAGTCTTGACCCGTCGGGTTGTCAGAGCGGGAATTTGAAAACCTTGTATGACAATGCCATTAGCAAAATCTAATTCTGACACCTCAGGGTTCACAATCACGGAAATGCGCCCCTCAGAGAGAACGGTGGGGGTGAATTTCAATCCGACACCATACTCTTTAAATTTCACTGTCACCTGACCGAGCTGCTGCGGAATGGGAATTGGATATTCTCCTCCAACCAGAAATTCCGCGGCTTGCCCGCTCTCCGCAATCAAGGTCGGTTCAGCTAAGGTTTTCGAGAGAGAATGTTCTTTCAGCAGGTCTAAAAAGAGGGTCCATAAATCATCACCAATCCCGAATCCTAAAATCAGGTTCGAGGCCAGTGTTCTCACGCTCGGAAATTCCAGAGTCGTCGTTTGTGAGGATTGTGCATGCGCGAACGGTTCAAAAGCATCAACCGTGGATAAATCATTAATGAGACCGATGGAAAAATCACGGTGATTTTTCTGAGCCCGTTTAAAATTCACCCCGAGGCGCTTCATTAGCCCACGCTGCATTTCAGCGACCTTGACTTCCATCATCACCTGTTGCACGCCGCCCACCTGGATAAGATTGATGATTTTATCCGGAGCATAGGGTTCGGCCAGAGTTAACGCTTTGGCCAAGGATTCCATATTGGTGACATTGCCGGCCAGAGTAATGTGCTCATGACTGTTCATCACTTGAATGCCAGGTTCATGGGGCAACATCGTATACAGCTGCTCTTTCAATCGAGTCACATCGGGAGAAACTTGAACTTGAAAAACATTCGCCACCTGGCCATCTTTGTCCCACAAGGTCAAGGTCGTCGTCCCAACTTCAATCCCGGTCAAATAAATTTGTTTACTAGAGAGCACAATTTGATCCGCCACTTTAGGGTTGGCGACTGACGCACGTTTAAACGCCGTCTCCCGCTCCACAATTTTTGATTCCCCGACCGTTAGTCGTAGGCTTTGAGGCGCATTGAGGTGAACCGCCTGAGTAGTGAGACCTTCTCCAAAGGCTCCCGTGTAGCCCGCAAGGACAAGACCTAGAGCCAACATCATGCTCCTGAATGGAAAACCTCGAGTCTGATTCATATCCGTACCTTTCCTAACGATCATCGCGTCACCCTCGACGACCCTCTTAAAATTTCATCGTTCTTCGCTCTGTCCCTTGGATCACTTCAACCTGCTCCTTCGGCTTTCCCCTTCTAGGCGGTGGAGGAATGAGTTGGTGGGACCGCATCAAATCCTTAAAGTCTGCTCCTTTGGTTTTCTTCACCTCAGGATTCAATGGACTGCGTAAGGCCAATCGTAACTTCCCTCCATTTTCGGCCATGGCCAATCGCTCAGCTTCCTCCAACGATACCTCCAGCGTAATGACTTTTACGGGAGTAGGCTTTTCCTCTCCAGCCAATCGCTCCATTTGCGTATCGATCGCTAACACCAGCGTGTTTTCCAAAACGACCTTGGTCACTTCCGTCTTCGTACCGCCATTCCCTTTATTTTTAGCCCTGGGATCCTCAAAGGTCGCCATGACATCGACCCGATCACCTGGCTGCACAAAACCCGGGAGCCCCACGACTTCATTCACTTTCACGGCCATTGCCCGTTTATTGGGGTCCATAACTGCGGAAACACCGCCCGTTTTCACATCAATAGGAGCCAATTTCGATTCTAAAATAGGCTCATTTTTTTTCAGATTTGCCAGCACGACTCGACCATTTAAGGATGCCGGGTCCTTAAAATGTCCCACAGGGACGCCTTCTTCAGGGTACGTCATCACTCGAATAGCTTTTTCACCGAGTGGTGTCCCCCAGGGGATATCGGCACTGGCCACCGCCACACTCACACCCTCAATCACCACTTCAGGGGCGTCGACTTCGATCATTCGTTGCCCCTGTAGCCACCGATACACCATGACGGTCGTCACCAAGGCAATAATCATCGCGATTCCTAAAAATACGAGTGGACGTTTTTGTCCCATGAGACTTCCTCCCCCTTCTTCACCAAATCTAAACGGAAATTTTTTTCATGCCTATCAATCCTAAGGTTTCAACTTCTCTACATCTGCATATCGGATGGTAAATGCCAATCTTAATAGACAACGAGACGAATCTTCTCCGATTGCTTATTTTCAATTCGCAGACCCATACGAACGCGAGTTACAATACATCATAATAAAACAACGTTTTGGCGATAACCGTGCCCAGGCCTAAAACCAGGGCATACCGCAACTTAGGCTCGGTTGAAATTGGTGCACCGGAAACCTCAATGGTCTTGGTCACCTTCAGAGTTGCCAGAAGGAGAAATATCCGAGCCCAGGCATGGCGCAAACCACCCTGATTGGACAACAAGGCTAAGCTATAGAGCCCACCCAGTATGGCGGCAAACGCAAACGCAAATACCACTTGGCCTGGACCCAGAATTGTCCCAATGGCTCCTAACAATTTCACGTCTCCCGCACCCATCCCTCCTTTGAGATAAAAAAATATCAGGCAGACCAACCCCATGATCAGACCTCCAAGACCGAACAGGAATCCCTCCCAACCATACTCTAAGCTATTCACCCCAATTCCGAAGGTTGCCAAGGAACCCGTCAACCAATTTGGAATCCGTCCCGTCCGAACATCCGTAATCGCTGCCACGATTAACCCTAAGGCTAATCCAGATAACAAAAAGGAAGAACTCATATTTTTAATCAATTCCGTCAATTAAATGCATGTGCAAACGTTCAATACGTGCCCGGAGTCCGACACCTCCCCATAAGCACGCAACCACGATTGGTCATAAAGCTATAACACTCGGAACAGTCCATGTTTCGGTGGGTTGTCTGACTTTCTTAAGCCTTGCCCACAAAATGTATGATGATTGAAGACCGGATGCTTTGGTATTGGTATTTTTTGAATTTCCCAGGTCAGGCATCAGACGTAGACGAGATAACAGGTTGGGTCTACCACTGAACTGTCAACCTGAACCATGTCGAACACTCTCTGTCCTGATGGAACAAAAAATATTCTCCGAATTCCTATGTGATCCTCGGAAATATAGAGACAATCAAAAGCGCGGGCTACATGGATCTAAATTTATAGGATGCAACCATCCCAGCAAGATAACGATTGATGCTTTTTTTGATGAAAGAACAGCTTTAGACCAATCATGACAGGAATATAAAAAGGCCATGCAGGAGCTGTGTAACAATAAATCCCTTCCATCCTCCTGATCGACTTCATTTCCCGAGAATCCGTCCCTTTGCCTCTCGATCAGCTACGCACTCCACCTTTCTCTCATCCCCTCTTCATGTTCCCCACCAGTCGTCAGCAGAGAGGCCCCAATTTTTCCTATAGACGGGCTCTCAATAACCAATGGCGGAAATAAGGATGCTGAATAATAGGTGATCTGTCTGGTGTGAAATTAAAAGAAAACGCGCTGTGCCTTCTTTCCCACGAAATGTTACTTTTTACCTGCCATGGACTCGCTGCTAACTAAATTACGGTCTTAATACTGCTGGTATGGTTTCCTCATTCGTGGGCATAGTGGAGGGACAGATTCCAGGAAACGGTTTGGGAGAATGGGGGGATGAGGTCTAGAGGGAAAGACTGAGACGCAACCGCCAAAATCTTGCTCTTGGAGTAAAACGAAACGACGATGAACCCTTCATTAGTTCATTTTTCAATAGGAATGGGTATTTCTGGGAAATGAAAAGAGGTGTCATTGGACTCTTGGAGTTTGGGAGAGCCAGCCAATAAAAAAAGACCCATTGGGCCCGTCTCAAACAAGACCGACCCAATGAGACCAAGATTCTTGAGGTACGCTCTTATGCTCCCGGCTGTTAGTTCGTCATCACGACACTAGTCTTGGATATACCGATAGGGGCTGAAGTGCCCCAGCCCCCCCCCAGCCTGGTTGGGATTTGGCGCTCCATCAAAGAAACCGTCGCATTTCACTTCCGCTTGGATATCATTTTTTTTGACTTCCGTGACCACTGCTTTCGTGTACCCAACGATGGTAATAGACTGATTGGGATTGTCACAAGCGGATGGGGAACTGGCTTGGTAAACGGGAAGGTTGATATCCCATTCATACCGTCCTGAGTCATTACTCCATTGCTTCTTCGCATTCCAAAGATCAATTAAATCGTTAAATGCCGACGACACCTCCCCACCAGTAAACGTGAATTGGGTCTGCCCTGGAATGATCCCTGGACTTTGATAGCTCCCGTCATTTAACCCAACAATAGTTTGTCTGAGCTTATTGGCATTGGCCGGTGTCTGATCAAAAACATGCCATCCCGCGCAGCCATTCACCCCAGTCGGAGAAAATTGTATACCCGCGTCGCAGTTGGCAACCCCGTTAAACCAATTACTGGAAATTGCAAATGGCACATCGGCTACTCCCGGTGGGACAGGTCCTCCTGATGTCCCCAATGCGGCAATCGAACTGGTCGAAAGATTCATGGTATTCACACCCAACATACCGGCAAAAAATGTCGGCATTGCACCGTTTGCCGCACCATCACGTCGGGCAGTCGCCCGAATGGCATTCGGCCGGTTCACCGTTGGATTGAACGTCTGCGCATTGAAATCCCACGTGCCAAATTCAATATCCCCCTGCGAGAGAGACAAATTATTGACGTCTGAAGCACTGTTTGCAAATGCCGCGGCCGTCGCCTGAGCGGTAACTTGTGCTTGTTCATTGCCAGTGAGTGCCCGACTGAGGTCCTGTTGCTCACCAATGGGCATCGAAAGATAAGTCACGCCCAATTGTCTCGCAGCGGCCAACGCGGCCGCATCCGAAGCATTCTGCAATTCATTTTGCGTGAGCAAGGCATGTCCGACATCAATGGTCACACCAGCCATGATAGCCATTGCGACCGCCATAAACGCCCCGCTGATAGCGGCAATGCCCCGTTGGTTCAAAAGGGGTAAGCTAATGGACAATCGATGTTTTTTCCACATATGTGTTTTTACCTCACCAAGAGGTTTTGACCAGAATTTTCTTATCCCCGTTTTATTCCATCATCATGGTCACAGAGGCTTGTAGGTTAGGAGTCGAAATCGCAGGAATGAGTTTGTCGATGACAAAATAATTCCAGGGAATCGTGGACACCACATTTAACGGCTGTCCCTGTGGGCTTCCAATTCCATTGGTCACCACCGAAAGCCCGGACGGATCTACCCCTCCCGCGGTAAGAGAAGCTATGATGGCTGCTTCAATTTCTGCCTGACCATTCCCGGAAGCAAATAATGTCCCCTGGCGCGCTCCTACACGAGTCGCATTCACAAGAACTTCCTTAAACCACAACATGCGTCCAAAATCGATCGCTCCAAATACGAGGGAGGCAAGAATCGGCAAAATAAGGGCAAACTCAACTGCCGTCGAACCGCGCTCGGATTGGCCCAGCTTTTGTACTTGTTGGCTTCGGTGCATACTCATGTCTCTTTGTTCTCATTCGGCTAACTAAATTGTTTGGAGGGTAGCGATCAGGCCATACCCTCAAAGTCCACCAACACTACCGTTAAAAATTGATCAAATCCGGCATAAGCCAGGGATCAGGTACGAACCATGGGATAAGGACGAGGACGGTAAGCCATTTAAAAGCGCCAGGTGAAAGATTGTATGGAAACTTTTATGTTACATGACCCTTTAATACCCTCAAGAAAAGGCCTTATCAGGATTCCGCTAACTCCCCAAAGCCCCCGCAATGACACCCATGACTTGCGTATACATGTTCCCCACTGCGTTTCCCAAGGCTGCTTGAGCACTCAACGCCGTGGCGCCGATAAGCGAAGCTAAGAGTGCGTATTCAATCGCCGTGGCACCTTCTTCATCAACAAGGAAGTTTTTTACCTCGTGATGACAATGATTCAGGAGTATTGTCTGCATGATCCTGGCCTCCCTATCCTTTACCTGACCTTCACGTCACCTTACAAAACTGCACCGTCTTTCAGTATCGGCTTCCCGCCGAAGTACCGCCCCGATAAACCGCTACCGGGAACGGCACTTCTAAACACCTCCTGCGGGAAGGAGTTCTCAATTAGCTCGGAGCCGCAACACTCGTGGAAATCGTCGTAAAGGTACCGCTGAGCGCAGTCCCTACAGCGGTCACAGCGGTGACAATCACTGCAGCGATCAAAGCGGCCAACAACCCATACTCAATAGCGGTG
>JAUIKP010000532.1 GCA_030430725.1 Nitrospiria bacterium | reverse complement strand
TGAGTCATTTCCATTAAGCAGGCACCGGGAAAGCTCAAGGTCCCTGATGAACTGGAAGAAATTCTAGCGTCGACTAGTTTGCCCCAGCTTCCAATCTCAACCCGACATAGACTTGTTGCCGGAAACCTACCCCGTCACCAGGCTGACCAGTATGATCGTGTGCTCATTGCCCAATCTCAAACGATACCATTAACGATTATCACGCATGATATTTAAATGGAGCCGCCTTCCGGTTATATCCGACAAGGGGTGAGGAACTCTTGGCGGTGGCAGATGCGGATCACGTTGTGCCCCTAAACGCACCTGGTTTGACCCCAATGTCCGTGATGGCCTTTTCATCCACATCCGGCAGGATAGGGCCAATGTGAAAATCGCATGCTCTTGATTCGATTGTGCTTCCACATTCCTATAGCATATTACACTTCATCTCGGGTTGGGGAGTATGAGAGGAAAAGTTTCTTTGGCCGAAATAAACCAACATTATTTTGAATGGAATTTGCCCTGATGGAATCAGGTGGTGGTGGGGAAGGATGACTATTGGCAAAGACTAATTGGATTAAAATGGCGTGAGTGTTAGGCATGAAAAATTTAAAAATCCGTGAGCATAATAAAAAACGAATTACTGAGATGAGGAGCCTGTCAATCATTGTTGCCTCCCTAAGTAAAATTGTATTTATTCAATGTATAGGGAGCATATTGCAAAGTGGTGAAGGATTTGTTCCCGGTCAGTAAAATATCTGTTGTACCATGAGATTTTGGGGTTCATGAACGATATTCAGTGGAACATTACGACTTTTCAGAAATTGGAATCAGATCAGTTATATGACCTGCTGAAGCTACGCGTGGAGGTGTTTGTGGTGGAGCAACAATGTGCCTATCCGGAATTGGATGAGTATGACCGGCATCCGGAAACCAGGCACATTTCTGGATACAATGAAGGTGGGGAATTGATTGCCTATGTGCGGGTTCTCCCGCCAGGACTCCGCTATTCGGAAGTGAATCTCGGGCGATTCGTGGTGAAGGCCGATTTCCGTCAGCAGGGGATTGGACATCAACTGTTACAAACGGCCTTGCAGGAAATTTCCACTTGTTGGTCCCAGACTCCCGTTCGAATTTCTGCACAAGCGTATCTGCAAACGTTTTATGCGCAATATGGGTTTGTCCGGGTATCGGATGGCTATCTCGAAGATGGGATCCCTCATGTGGAAATGGTGAAAAAGGCTTAAAAGTTCTTGCGGATCCTTTTTATTTTTACGTATAGATGGTTCTCAACGTTTCTACCCCACCTATATCCTCCCCTTAGAAAGGGGAGGGGGGGTAGGTAAAATTTATAATCACTTATGAAAAATTTGCCTCTGGGCGATTTGTCGCTTGAAACATTTTTGGCTGAATTCTGGCAGAAGAAGCCGTTGTTGATTCGTCAGGCCTTGTCCGGGATCAAGCCGCCGATTGCGGCCGATGAATTGGCCGGTCTCGCTTGCGAAGAAGAAGTCGAATCGAGGCTGATTATTCAAGATCCTGCGAGTGACCAATGGAAACTGGCCCATGGCCCCTTTTCCGATGAAAATTTTTCCTCATTGCCAAACACCCATTGGACTTTGTTGGTTCAGGCTGTGGATCATTGGGTGCCGGCCGCCGCTGACTTGCTTGCGCAATTTTATTTTATCCCCAGTTGGCGGGTTGATGATTTGATGATCAGCTATTCCGGCGACAAAGGTGGTGTCGGGCCCCATTATGATAACTATGATGTGTTTCTGGTGCAGGTCAGTGGCTGTCGCCAATGGGAAGTCGGGGGTATCTATGATGAAACGTCTCCTCGTCGTTCGGATGTTCCGGTCAAGATCCTGTCCGAGTGGAAACCGGAACAACGGTGGATATTGGAGCCGGGCGATCTGCTGTATGTACCCCCGCGTGTCGGACATAACGGGATAGCTGTGGGTGAGGATTGCATGACCTGTTCGGTGGGATTTCGTGCGCCGTCTCATCGGGATATCTTGCTCGACTATTCCGAGTCGGTTGGAGAAGCGTTGAGCGAAGAGGTTCGCTATGCGGATCCGGATCTGGTTCCTCAAGCCAATCCCGGTCAAATTACATCCGAGGCGGTGAAAAAGGTTCAGCAGATCTTTGCCCGGTATGTCGAAGATGAGAGCAAGCTGGCTCAATGGTTTGGTTGTTACATGACCTCTCCGAAATACCAGGATGAGGAGACGAGGCCGGAGAAGCATCGTCCGGAAGATATTCGTACCCATCTTTCGGAGGGAGGAAAACTTGTCAGAAATGAAGGCTCACGTTTTGCGTTTCATGAACATGGAAAGACCCTCTGGTTATTTGTTGATGGACGTCGGTATACCTGCAGTGGGCCCATGACGGATCTGGTGAAAACCTTGTGTGCCAAACGCCAAATCG
>JAUIKP010000531.1 GCA_030430725.1 Nitrospiria bacterium | reverse complement strand
TTCAAGTTCCGCCCATCGGGTATACAGGCGTTCCACTTCCTGTTCGGCGGACTGGAGGTTTTCATAGGCCTCTTGAAGCTTATGATGATTCGAGGCAATTTTGGGATTTTCTGTTTCAATTCGGCACAATTCGAGTACCGCCTCGGCGTCAAGGACCCGTTTTTCTATGGTGTCATATTCTTGCTGGTCACGAAACGACAGTTTCTTTGCTTTTGGCCGGTCAGCCGTGGCACGAACACTCTTTGATTGGGTGCCTCTTTGATCTTTGCCTGACCGTTGCCGGCGCAGCCAGGATTCCCATTGTCCATATTCTGCAAATTGTCCGCATTCTCCCTGCCCGTCTAATCCCACAAAATCCGTACACACCTCCTCCATCATGTAACGATCATGGGTCACCAGGATCAAGGCTCCCGGAAATTCCTTTAAACTCTCTTCCAGCACTTCTCGCGTCGGAATATCCAGATCGTTCGTAGGCTCATCCACAATCAACACGTCCGCTGACTGCAGCATTAACCGGGCAATGACAGCCCGGGCTTGTTCGCCACCGGAAAGTAATTCAATAGGGAGATCCAATTGTTCAGGTTGAAACTGAAACCGTTTGGCCCATCCAGCCAGATGCACGGTCTGCCCTCGATACATGACGGTATGCCCCGAATCTGACAACGTCCGCCTCAGTGTCATCTTTGGATCGAGTTGATCGCGATTTTGATCAAAGTATACGACTTGCAATTTATCCGCATACGTCACACTGCCCTGATCGGGTTCCAATTCCTTGGCAAGTAATTTCAACAGGGTGGACTTCCCCGATCCATTATGACCTAAGACCCCGGTGGCTGTTCCCGGTGAGATGACCCAGTCCAGTTTTTGGATAATTGTTCGCGAACCAAACGTCTTCCGAAGCTGATGGACGACCATTAACTGTTTTGTGCGTCGACCCGACCCGACAAAATCGATAGAGGTTTCTTCTTTTCGCAAGCGCACTTGGGTCTCAGCTAATTCAGCCTGCAACGCGTGTGCAGAATCTATGCGAGACTTCGCTTTAGTGGATCGGGCCTTGGGACCTCGACGAAGCCACTCCTCTTCCCTACGGACTTTTCCGGCCAAAGCCTGAGCCTGTTGAGTTTGGCTATTCAGAAATTCTTCCCGCTTAGCCAAAAACTCCTCATAGCCTCCCGTGACCAGAAAAATCCCATCCGGATACCTCAGGTTTATCTCTGCGACCTTATTTGTTGCATGCCCAAGAAACCATCGATCATGGCTCACCATGACCCACGGCCATGGAGCCTGGGACATCACCTGTTCCAGCCAACGCATCCCTTCCAGATCGAGATGGTTCGTCGGCTCATCCACCAGCATGACATCCGGCGACTGAACGAACCCACAGGCAATGGCAAGCCGTTTTTTCCATCCGCCTGAAAGAGGACCCACGGGCTGATCGCCCTGAGCAAACCCCATGCGTCCCAATGTCTCCTGCACCCGAGCCACACAATCATGTGCGTGCAGTCCAGATGCCAAGGCCGCTCGTTCGATTTCCTCTGCGACCGTAGTCTCCGAATCGAACTCAGCCTGCTGGGGAATATAGGCAATCCGAAGATGCTGCCGTCGAGTGACTCTTCCCTCATCCGGCTTTTCAAGGCCGGCAAAAATTCGAAGGAGGGTGCTTTTCCCTGATCCATTCGGCCCGATAATCCCGATACGGTCTTTTTCTGAAACCCCTAAGGTTAGTTCCTGGAAGAGACGCTTGGTCCCATAAGCTTTAGTGAGCTTCTGTCCATAAATCAGCGCTGACATACTATCACACTCCTTAAAAAGTCCGACCTTCATGAACCAGGAAATAAATATTGCCCTTTCCCCACCTGGGAAACAATCCCATTCCTGTCAGCCCGGACTCGCGCAGGAATGGCCCTGTCTCAACCTACCTGCTTTCAGAATTCGAGCCCGCGGACTGTGTTTTCTAGAGAACGATCCCACACACTCTTCTGTGCAAATGACATGAATCCCGAGGGTCGTTGATCGATGCCCCTCCCAAACAGCATTATCCCAACCGCCAGCCATCATCACCCTCTGCCTTTCAACATTCTCACACGTTATCTACCTGTTGATGAACACCCAAATGGACGTTTTAGTCGTTGTAGAATTTTGGCCCAAAGCGTTTGATACGTTTCACGTCCCTGTAAGAGTTCACAATAGTGACGAAGGACTCGTTGATAGGCGTCCGGAAAAGCCCGGCCCGCCCACCAATGGCAAGATCGAGGTAATCCATAAATGATAGCTCCTAATCGAGAAGCCACTCGAAACTCCAGTCCGAATTCAGCTTCCGCATTCTTTTCATATTCCTCCAGCCGATGTCTTGGATCCCGGAGAGTGGAGGCCACACTGGCCGCCGCCAATTGTCCCGACCGGACGGCATAATA
>JAUIKP010000035.1 GCA_030430725.1 Nitrospiria bacterium | reverse complement strand
GATCAATCCATGGATATCGTGAATCAACCCTTGCAGCCTCCTGGAGAAATGTGCCCGCTGATCCTGAGTCAAAATCCGGTCAATGTCCAAGACTGCCCTTCTTACTCCTTCTCGCCATTTCCTGGAGACCATGAGATATTTCTCGGTGGCACCGGTTTTGGAGTCGGCCAGCCACTGAAAGAGACCCTGTTCCAAGCTAAAAGGATCACGAGAGGAGCGAAGAAGCTCAAGCAATATTTCCTGCCGCCTCTTTCGATGGGCCAGCCACACATCCGTCGTATCGGGGATGTTCCTCATTCTCTCACGAATATAGATTTCTTGGTCCACCGACAACTCTCCCACCCACGAGATGAGGATTTCCGATGTTGTTGCCACACGTGTATCCAAGCGCACTGCTGGGTCGTCCCCGATTTCGGATACGAGTCGTCGATAGTCTTGATTCAACATTTTTTCGAAATGACCTATTTGGGCAGCTGTAAGAGTGGCTAAAAATTCCGCACCAGGTGGAGAGGCTTGCCTGGCAAGATGAACACGAAAGCGTTCAACCGAAGAAAAGATGTTCTCCAACTCTTCCTGACTTAGCGCATTTTTCGAATATTCATCTATTTGCCCCAGGAATTGCGCGTATTGAGGAAGTTGATGGTGACGATGCCAGACATGAAATGCCCCAACCTGGAGGTCCAGAAAGTTTTCTTGAGAGGTGGACAGAGCAAAATACCTATCCAGTTTCCATAAGAGAATCCAATCAGCCGTCGAGTACGAAATGTGGAGCGAGTTACAGGAAACCAGTAAGGGGCACAAAAGCAGAATGCCGAACAACCGCCGCCAATATGACCGATGGAGGAAACCCAAATCTTGCATAGTGGGGCCCTGCAAAAAAGATCCGGTCAATGACCACCCTCACTTTCCATTTTAACCTGACCGGTCACCTCTAATCAGCCAAAAGGTGGCTCTCCAGTGAATTCCAAATACTCACAGAAGGAAATATTAAAGAGGAAAAGGGTGCCACGGCTACTGGGCTCACTCCAGCCACTTTAAACCGAAAAGGCCAACGTCCGTTCGATGTCCGCACGGATTTCTTCGGAAAGGGGGACAACATCGGACAAATACCGGGCAATCACCTTGCCGGTCCCGGTCTACGAGGCACTTTTGAGCCTTCTCACATCAGCGTTCTGCCCGACCGAATTAACGGATGGAGGCAATCGTTCCAACGGTCAGGTCAGCCATCAGACCAATATCAATGGACCACCAAAATTTAGGCACAAAGGAAAAATGGGAAAGAATCAAGGAAAGCAATGAATATCTAACTAGATAGCCGAATGATAGGGAAGGGATCCCGAAACCTTTAACTCAATTTTGATAGGCCAAAAAATAATTGCCAGAATATCAATCATTGGACTAGGTGGGTGAAAGATGATGAGACTTTTTTGAGAAATATACTGGCATGCCTCGCATA
Organism: Nitrospiria bacterium; assembly: GCA_030430725.1. Taxonomy (GTDB): domain Bacteria; phylum Nitrospirota; class Nitrospiria; order Nitrospirales; family UBA8639; genus Nitrospira_E. Next base: position 11,628 of record JAUIKP010000035.1, on the reverse strand, counting down.
AATTTCATCTCCTTGTTTTTTTGAAAATCCCCCATAACCTACTTGGTGGCTTACAGATTGGGAATGGCAAGGCAAAAGCCGGACAATCTTTTTGCGCTCAATCCCTTCAGGGAACCATCACTCATTGTCGGTTTGTATAATGCAGCCCCGAGGAGATGTCGCATTCAATCGGTATTTCAACTATCGATCAACGAGCGAATTAGGAATCGGTAGTTAGAAAATGATCGGGCCTCAAGACACTGGCATCCAGGACAAACACGCTTCCCGAATGTCGATCTAGGAAAGGTTTCAGCGCAAAAAGAATGGGCTCAACCTTTTCCTCAGGAACGACGGTCAGGACCATTTGCAAACTGTTCGTATCATTAAACATGAGGTGACCCTCATGGTATCCGCTGTGGCCTTTTCCCGAAATATTAGTGAAGACGGTATACCCGCTCGCTTTGATTCTATCAAGGACATCCGTGACAAAACGGATATGCTCTCCTTCAATAATGATCTTGATCTCTTTCATGGGAAATAGACTGATGCTCATAGCCTGTCCTGCCTCCTCGCAATGATATTATAGAATGATCCGCCAATCGTCGGATGAATGGTACAGAAAAAACTCCATGGTGATCGGATCGAGGGCCACCAGATTGACCCACTGATTGCCAATCAGCTTCTGCAAAAGATCATGTCTCGCCATGATGGCGGATATACGCTCCAAGGGCGCCTCAATGATGGCCATCAGCCGCATCGGTTCATGGTAGGGCGTGGAACCATCATAGACGGTCTGCACGGGCAGTCCGATGCGCATGTCACTTTGCGAGCCATACATCACTCCGATCCGGCCGACGACGTTATGGTACACTTTGCTCCCGGCTCCGTATACCTCCGGGTCCACCGTCGAAAAATAATGTTCCATGTTGATCCAATTGCCCACAATCAACGGCGCGGTCATGATAATTTCCAGATATTTTCCTGTGGGGTCCTGCAGGTAATCATAGGAATGTAAGAATGTCCGTCCTTCCAGATTGATGCCTCTCGTCAATAGCCGCCGCCCGACAATGAATGCCGTGTGTCTCGACAACCCCCATTCGGGCCTCACTTGAGACCAATCCCTACTTCGTCGTTTGGCCAGACGCAGACTTCTGCTCAGCGACGGCATGCCATGTTCGTCCGGAAAGCGGGACAATCGTTCCTGACTGTTTCGGCGTCCTGCCTCTTCCAGATCGCGTTCAAGGCGCAGGAGGTCTTTTCGGTGAGTGGCCGGGACATCCTCCAAATCGAACAATTCTACCTCGTCCGTGGTGGTATTATGCTGCCCCGGTAAAAAATATGTGTCTGCGGGAATGTGAATGCCTTTCTGGGCGAGAAGCTCCCGGACATAGGGTTTATTCGCCATTTCCACAAAGGCCCGGGCGTTGGAGTACCCCTCGTTGCCTCCGCAGGCGCCGCAGTCCAGCGCCGACTCGTACGGATTGTTTTCCGAGACACTTCCATGGGCGCAAATCAATATCAACCTGGAAAAGCCCTGTGTAAAGCCGAGGATCCGCAGGGCGGTTTCTACGAAATAGGCCTGTTCTTTAGGAGTAAACCCTACCTGCGTGATCCGGTGCATGCGCCGGCTCACCGCCCGTTGATGAACCCCGTGGTTCTGACGTAATTCCGCGAGAAATTGGTCATGGGTGGCGGTATTCCACCCTAACAACCGACTTAAGGTTTCTTCGTCTTCACTCTCCGTTTCACCTTGATAAAGAGCCTGTTTGCGAAGACGATCCACCTGATCATGTGAAACGGCTAGGCCCATGCGGCCGTACCGTTCAATTAAAAGACGATGAATGGTCGCCCGATGTTCGGCCGCCACCATTTCTTCCGCTTCTTCATGGGACACCTTGTCAACGGTTAACGTGGTCCCAATCGGAATTGCAAACCATTCCTTCACCCACGACGTGAATGTCCGGTACCAGGCAGGCGCAATAGTCTGACCGAAGAGCCGGAACCCGAAAAACCAGCCGATCGCTTCGACCATGACATAGGGTGTAATCACATTTTCTTTCAGATCATGAAGGAGCGCATGTCCGGTTTTCGCCAGATTCTGACGTTGGAGGTATTGTTCAGCCGCTTTGCCCTGATAGGCCCGAGGGATTTCTCTGACCCGGTGTTTAGGTTTGAGCAACACCGGACATTGATCCGTTTCCTGTTCGCTGCCGAATCCCTGAAAGCAGATGGGGACTCCGAAAAATCCAGCGAATCCGAACGTTTCATTGCCGCCCACTTCCTCCAGATGCCGCCGGAATCCCTCAGATCGCACATCGATGCAGAACATGGCCTGGGCCGGAGGTCTGGAAAATTCAGGCTTTTCCTGTTTGGAATCCCATTCACGAACGAGAGCCAGATTGGGGGCCAGATTGGTGACGAAACGTTTCATGTAGCTCATCTCGAATGCCTGAAGCCACAAGGGTCCATGGTTGGATTCGGGAAAATTTGTGATCCATCCCACCAAGGTTTCCACAGTGTCAGGCGGACACTCCGTCACGTCCTTCAGGGCAATGCCGAGGGAATCGGCCAGATGATGAAGCATCAAGGCGTGGCCCTTTGCCGTTCTTTCACGTTGAATCCTTCCCCATGTGCCGTCCGCTTCCCGTCCCCATCCATCAAGAGTTTGCAAAGGTAGGGGGTCCACGGTAAACATCCCCTCGTCCAAAGCCGGTAGCATCTCCGGATCCAGGTTTCCGGTACGAAATGCCTTATACAGACCGAACCCAAACGGGAATCGCTCCAGGGAAGACGTAATGGCCGAATAGGTGCCGGGGATCTCGAGTTGCTGTTGACACACCATGCTCACCAACTCACGCTCATAGAAGAGCCGTACCGCCATATACTGAACCAGATCGACGGGAAACGCCTTCTGCCATTCATGGTCAACCTGATCGGCTCGCCACTTGAGAAATCCCGTCCATCCCGGCAGTTGGGCCAAATGCAGGGTAAACACGTTGCTCCAGAGATTCTGAGGCAGATCCAAACCCTGGAGGCAGGCCAGCACGGCATCTTCCGGCCGGTCAGGAAGTTGCTGAAGTTTCAGCTTCCAGTCCGGAATGCTCAGCAGAAAACCGGTGCCTTCCTTCTGTGCCAGGGCTTTCCAACTCCCATAGAAGGTCTTTTCCCGCATAGGCATGGACCAGGGAGCGTGGCCTTGGTCCAGAAAGCCGGCGCACCATTTAATGAGTTCCTCATTAATCTGCTGCTGAAGGGAGGTTTCAAAGGTTCGGTCGCACCATGCGGCAAGTGTATATTGATTGGCGAGATCATGGCGTGCCTGGTCTGTCTGTTGGCGCAACGACAGGTCGGCTTCCTGGTGGATGCCGCCGGACTGCATGCGGGTGAACAATTCCTCTACCTGGGAATCTCGACGAAGACTGTCAAAGACGGCCTCCCTTATATCATGGGGGGTCGTCCCGCTCCCATGAATCAGGATCGTCTGCAAGACTTCGATATGGGAAATGTTTCGCGTGCCGATGGTAACATACCGGTTCTCCGAGAATGGCATGACCGCATCGGTTATCGCCTCATCCAGGATCCGGCCCTGCCGGTATAGGTTTCGATATTCCTCATTGGGAAGATACCCGCGGCCTCCAAGAAATGTTTCGGCTTGGGCAATCGCCTGGTGGATATTCAAGTGTTCCAGGCCATGCAGCGGGTTGTGGTGAATGAAAGTCTGCATGGGCCAGAACTGGGAAATGGTTTCCCCCGCCAAATGAATCAGCGATCTGACCTCGATGCGTTCTAATTCTTTATGAGATTCGACTTCACGTGCCGTGGAAACCGTCATCTTCTGTATCCTCTGGTGTTCTGCATAGGAGTTGTCAGATTAAGCGGGTAATCCGAAAAAGCCTGCTGTGCCCATTAACAGGATGAGTGTCCACATTTCATACAGCGACAAATCGCGATATGGTACGTCGGATCGGGCCTTTCCAAATGCGGTCTGATGCAGCATGGTGGTAAAGACCCAGCTGACTGAGAACCACACGATCAATAACAACAGCAACACGGGGAACAGCGAGGCCTCCGGACCGTTGAGCGGTATGGTCAAAAATCCGGCTACCACCGGCAGAAGCGGTAACAGCATGACCAGTGAAATCATGAAGGTGAATGCCCCCCGAAAGCGCGGCAACCCGGAGCCCAATCCTTGCAACGTGACCAGATTATGCGTCCCATACCGTTCGTATAAAAAGGCAAAGGACTGCAACATCGCACTCATCAGCAATGCGACCGCTATTCCATAGGGAACTCCCCATACCGCCACATGGGAAAACGTGGGGAGCAAACCCCACAGTAAGGCGAGGAGGGTGATGGCGGCATAGGCAATGCTTTCCCGAGGGAGGAGATGTCCCGTGGCTTTCAAGGAGGCGTACAGGGCACTCACCAGCGCAAACACCGGGATGATCCACAGCCCTTCCAGATGAAAAATTTCCTCGACGTGCTTAAGTTGGGACAGACCCGTCGCCAGCCAGACGACGACCCAGACCCCGGCGAGGGACTCCCGAGAAGACCGCACGACTCCCAGGAATGGCAGATGAAACGGAACCAGTGGCAAAAAGGTGACCAACAGAAAAAGCCCGGCGATCATGAGACCGGTTTCATCCAGGATGAGTGTCACAATTCCAAACACTACAGCCAATCCGAGATGCACCAGAGCCAGAGTCTTTTGCAGGGAGGCAGCCATGTGACGGGACAGAAAGAAACCCCCATAGCCGAGCAAGCCGATCATGAATAGCCGGTTGATCGGTTCCATCGCGATCACTCCACCCAGACCCAGGCCGGCAAGCAGGAGGATGGGCACCACGTCATCAGATACACGGGAGGCGTCTTTTTGCCAGAGGATGGCACAAAAACAGGAAAGAAGAATGGCGGCGGCCGGAAAACTGACAAAGGAAGAGATCTCCGCTTCCCAACCGAACGCGACGAAGGCTCCCCAGGCTATCAGCATGGACGCTAATCCCAAACCCCACCATGCTGAGGGCGAGGTCCGCTCCATGGTGTTCCCCGCCATTAAGAAGGCCGGGACGAGAGAGAACAGCAGCAACAGATCATGATCAAATGACATACTCACCTGACGACGTTTAATACCGGTATGCGACTTTCTGCGCAAAGCGAAGCAGGGCATTGCCGATTTTTTTATAGATACCGTCCACATAACACCGGTTGATTAACAGGACCCAGCCGGTTTGCCGTATCGCGAGCACCCACTTCGGATTAAGTATTTTTTGGCCGCGGGCCGTGGTGTACAGAATCAGCCAGCCGAACAGCACCACCAGCGTAGAAAAAATGATCACCGCATCGAACACCTGCGGCGGGAAGGCGGCGGCTGTGAAGAATCCATCCGCCACGCCGGGAGCCGGATAAAGGAAATGCGTAAAGGCTTCGCCCGCCCACAAATAGACGAATCCGATGAAAAACAACGTCATGATCATGGCACCGGCGACCTTCCAGGAAGCCACGGCATGCAGGCGGTAGATGCTGAAAATGGCTTGTGAGGCCGTGACCCATCCGAAAAAGAGAAAGATCACCGCTCCATGATCATCTTGAAGAGGCACGTCCAGGACCCCATGGGCTACCAATAGAATAATCAGCGGCATGAACAGCGTGACGAGCAATCCTGTCGTCCACGTCAGTTTGTTCGGCAGCCGGGTCGGCTGATGGCCGGAGGCCGGAGGAAATTTCGGTTCATGCCGCGCATCCTGGATAATACTGCCTGAGGCCAGAAATAGGGAGGCTTTGAAAAATCCATGAGCGATGAGGTGAAAGATGGCCAAGGCAAAGGCGCCAAGGCCGCATTCCATGATCATGTACCCCATCTGTCCCATGGTAGAAAAACCAAGAGTTTTCTTGATGTCATTCTGAACCAACATCATCGAGGCTCCGAGCAGGACGGTACAGACTCCCACAATGAACACGAGATGAAGGGTGGTGGGGGACAGAGCGTACAACGGGGCCAACCTGTTCAGCAGGAATCCGCCGGCGTTGATGATCCCAGCATGCATGAGGGCGGAAACCGGCGTCGGAGAGTCCATCGTGTCCGGAAGCCAAACGTGCAATGGAAATTGCGCGGATTTGGCCATCGCGCCAACGAAAATCAGCAGTCCGATAACCGGAACAATGCTGATTTCAAAAGGGAATGCAGACCACAGCCGAATCATCGGAGGATCCGAAGCCGCCTGGTGAAACACGGCCGCAAATTCGAACGTACCGAAATACTGATAAATAAGCAGGAGGCCACAGAGAAAACTGATATCCCCGATTCGATGGACTATTAACGTTTTTCGCGCATACTCATACGATGCGGGTAAAGAAAAATTAAAGGCCAACAGCAGATACAACACCCAGCTCAGGAGTTGCCAGAACAGAAACAACATCAGAAAGTTTGCGCTGGCGACCAAGGAGAGAATCGTGAACGTCATCAATCCGAGTAACCCGAAAAACCGTTGGTACCCCGGATCACCCTCTAAATAGCGTCGGGAATACAGATGAATGACCATGCTCACACTGGAGATGAGGACCATCATCACCGCTGTCAGCCGATCCACCAACATCCCGACCGTCAGTCCGGAAGAAGCCCCATGCCCCCACGACCAGAAGGTGAGCTGAAACGGGCCTTCGGTGCTGACGTGGTACAGAGTGAGAAAGGAAAAAATGCTTGACCCGGCAGTAGCCACAATCCCAATAGGAGCTACATGAGACTTCAGGCGGTTGCCCTGCCACCCAATGAGCATGGCGGCCACTAGCGGAAAGAGAGGAATGAACACGGCTGTGGTCATTTGAATTCAACTAACAGTCTCAAAAACGAGGCGGTACCGGGAACATCCCGATAGCACCGTCGCCGAGACAAATATTCCTGTGATTAACCTTGTGTCTCGTTCCGATCAAACACAATCTCTTAATTAACCTTTGATAATACGATAAGCAATAATGTGTTAGACCCAACTCATGGGCCTTTCGGGTTCACATATAATTGGTGCCTTTGGGGAGAGAAAACCATGCCCGCTGAAATGCGCGACCCACATCTCAGATCAATGCAACAGAAAATTAAAAACCGATTTTTACAAACGATTAGTTCCTGGCAGATCGATGGACGCAACAGGGCTGGACAAACTGGTTTTTCGCGGTCTAAAAAAATCGCCCGGAATCTCACTCCATAGACCTAGGCATTTCCCCTGCCTTAAGAAGCAAACGAAGCGTGAGGGCAATCTATCTGGTGAGGAAAAATGGGCACAAATGCATTACGAAGGGAATCTTCTTCTAATTATTTTCAATTTGCACAATTTTTAAAAGAAGAAAAATGGGGTGAGTGACGGGTTTCGAACCCGCGACCTCCGGATCCACAATCCGGCGCTCTAACCAACTGAGCTACACCCACCATCACGTGGAAGTATCGAGGGGAGAAGAGGGCAATCTTATCAGAGGCCCGTAGGTGTCGCAAGCCGCAGACCGTTCGCGATCATCGAGGATGATTGCCCTAATTTTTCAAGAAAATTTCACCTTTCAGTGGCATAAGGACTTTACACCACCGCCACAATTTACCACGCGATCAATTGACCACTTTCATGAACTTGTGATAGAAATCAGGCTTCGCTTTTTTTCTGGAGGAATTTATGGCAAATCGGCATCAATCGGCAATCAAGTCAGCTCGTCAAACTCTGAAGCGACAAGAACGCAATCGGTCTATCCTGCGACGTGTCAAGACCTATATTAAGAAGGTTCATGGAGCGGTGAAAGAAAATAAGAGCGAGGATGCCAAGGCCTCTTTACGAGAAGCCACCTCTGAGCTCCACAAGGCCGTGACCAAAGGTACGCTTCATCGGAATACCGCATCTCGTTGGGTTTCCCGTCTCGCATCCCGCGTCAACGCACTCTCACCCGAATAATACGGTCAAAAGTACGGTCAAACGGTTACCGGTTCTCACGGCTTGTGAGATTTCATGCGGCCACCCAAGACCTTGCTGTCTTGACCAGTTTTAATGGCGCGGCACAGTTGGATGACCAGGTCATCCAAGATGAGCTTCGGACGTGAGGCTCTCCCTCCTTTTAAAGCCGAATCAGCCTGAGCGAATAATTCCCATGCTTGACGGAGGTGGGATGGCTTCCACCGCTGCACCTGCTGGATAAATTCCCGCGCCCGAAACGGAGGAATGCCCGCCTGCCGTGCAGCCGGTCCCGCCTCATGCCCTGCTAGCATCAATTCGTGCGTTCTCCAGATCTTCCGCATCTGCCACAGAAAGGCACCCAACATACGTAAGGGGGCTTCGCCAGCTTCTAAATTTTTGGCCACGATATCCAATGCCCGCCCCTGATCCCCTCGCGCAATGGCTTCCGACCAATCAAACACCGAAATACCCGGCAATTTTCCCCTGATCGTTTCCACATCCTGTGCCCGAACTCGATGGCCCTCCGGCATAAACGCCAACAATTTCTCTAATTCACCGACCGTCCCATACAACCCTTCGGCCACCTGATCCTTCAAGATCTCGAGAGCACTGTCTTCCAACTGCAAGCCTAACTCTCGCGCTCGCTGCGTGACCCACCCTGCTCGCTGCCCCTCAAAAAGGGGTGCGCATTCCACCACCGTCCCCCGCTTTTTCAGCTCTTGAACCCACTTCGTCCGCCCGTCCAATTTGGCTGCAGTGATGACCATCGTGGTGGTTTCATTGGGAGCCTGAAAATAGGGCATGAGCGCTTCACCATCTCGAGCAGAGAGTTTATCTGCCCATTTTATGATGAGGAGCCGTCTCGATGAAAAAAACGAGGCCTCTTCCGAAATGGCTAAAATTTCGGACGCGTCGGTATCATCGCCATAGACAACATCGACATGAAACATCTGGGAGGAATCATGGGCCGTCGAATGGCCCGAAGATGTTGAAGCATCCTTTTCCTGACCTGCCGCACGGAGAATACTCAAGGCCTGATCGCGAAAATAGGGTTCCTCCCCAATCACCAAATACAGAGGGGATAACCCATGCCGGCTAATCTGATTTTGAAGTTCATGAACTTTCACGGGGAATACCCTCAAAAAGCAGACAATCCTGCCAATACCTCCAGTTCATCAAGGCATCTGTGAGCCTGGAGAGACAAGATCTCCGTAAGGCGCTGAACTCTCGGGGGATTCGTCACCATCAGCTACCGGAGCCGGGGCAATCTTTTGTGCATTTCTGTCAAAAGCTCCCTGCTCTTTGGCCCCCAAAAATTGATCGGCTAAATCGGCAGCCACCTGCTGCCCCGCTTGTTCAACCGCCCGGTCCTGCAAGACCCGGTTAAATTGTAATCCGGTCTCGGAATCTGAGGTGGATGTAGCCCCCACAAAAAACTCCGCTGTGCTGGTTCCGGTTTGTGCCCATCGGACTTTCCCGGTTTTCCGATCCTTCACCTTCAACACGACCTTCACCATCACTCGGCTTTCTTGTGTCTGCGTGCGAGTAAAGGCTAAGGAAGGAAGCGTGACCGATAGAATCGCGCCTTCCATGACAAAATCGGCGGATGCATCCTCGACAAATTCGGCGCTTCCGACCGATTGCATCGCCTGACGAATATATTTGGTGTATTTGAATTCCAGGTTTGGTTCAAAGCTGTTATTTTTTAGCGCAGGAAAAACCAAACGGACCGGCGGTCCTTGCGCTTCGAGGCCGGTACTCCCCCCGATGACCGGGCCCGGCCCCTCAACGGTAAATTGATATCCACATCCGGAAGTCAGACACAGCAGGATTCCCCATCCGCCCATCAGGCATCTCACCCGCTGAAGAAGGCAACCCGGTCGGTCTGAGTTAAATAACAAAATTCACCAGCTTCTGTTCCACATAGATAATTTTGCGAGCGACTTTGCCTTGCAACCATTCCACCAACTTAGGATCCGCCTGAGCGCCTGCAATGATCTGTTCCTTTGTCGAACCGGCTGGAACCACGATCTTACTCCGCAGCTTTCCATTCACCTGTAGAGGAATCGTCCATTCGACACTGGCCACAAGAACGGGATCGAAATCGGGCCACGCCTGCCGGCTCATCCCTGGACGCTTCCCTAAGAGTTCCCACAACTCCTCAGTCACATGTGGAGCAAAGGGTGCCAACAACACCACTAAGGTTTCCACTGTTGTTCGCCACTCCGCTCGCTCGTCAGCAGTTAAGGCCTCCCCAGGAAATTCTTTCCAGAACTTATACAACTCGTTCACAAATTCCATCAGAGCTGCAATGGCCGTATTAAATTGGAACCCCCGCTCAAAATCTGCGGTGACCTTTTGAATCGTCTGATGCGTCGCCCGCTGCAATTGGGGGAGAAGCACCGACTCGCCGGACCCGGGATTTGCAGCCGTCCCGTTCACGACCGGGAGAAGATCCTGTACCAACCGCCATACCCGTTTGAGAAACCGGTAGCACCCTTCCACTCCGGTATCGCTCCATTCCAAATCTTTTTCCGGTGGTGCGGCAAATAACGAAAACAGTCTGGCCGTGTCCGCTCCATAGCGATCACACAAGTCCTCAGGGGAGGCAATATTCTTTTTAGACTTGGACATCTTCTCGGTGCGGCCCGTCACAATGGCTCGACCACAGTGAATACAGACCCGCTGCTCGCCATCTTTTTTGATTTCAGAGGGAAGCATCCAGCGGTGCTCTTCGCACCAGTAGGTTTCTTTGGTCACCATGCCTTGGGTGAGCAAGTGGATGAACGGTTCATCAGCCGCCGTGAGACCCAGGTCCCGTAAAACTTTGGTAAAGAAGCGCGCATATAAGAGATGTAACACGGCATGCTCGATTCCACCGACATATTGGTCCACCGGCATCCAATGTCGTGCGGCTTGAGGATTTACGGCGTGTTTGGTGTCTCGGGGCGAGCAATAGCGCAGAAAATACCAGGACGAATCCACAAAGGTATCCATCGTATCGGTTTCACGGCGTGCCGCACGGCCACATGTGGGACAGGTGGCTTGTGAAAACGACGGAGATTCCTTGAGCGGAGAACCACCTTTCCCGGTGAACGGCACATCGTCAGGCAGCAACACCGGCAAGTCGCTTTCGGGAACCGGGACAATCCCACAGCGATCACAATACAACATCGGAATGGGGGTCCCCCAATAGCGTTGCCTGGAGATGCCCCAATCTCTTAACCGGAAATTGATGGTTCGCTTTCCCCAGCCCTGTGTTTCCACATGTTCGCCGATGGCCTGTTTGGCTTCCGACACGGACATGCCGGAAAAACTTCCCGAGTTCACCAGGAGTCCGGCGGCGTCCTGTTCTTCATAGGCCGATTCCAGGGCTTCAGAGGTCAGCTTGCCTTCCGGGTCTTGAATAACCAGCCGAACCGGGATGTGATAGGTTTTCGCGAATTCAAAATCCCGTTGATCATGCGCGGGAACAGCCATAATCGCCCCCGTGCCATATTCATAGAGCACAAAATTCGCCACCCAAATCGGAATGCGTTCCTTGGTAAACGGATTGATAGCGTAGGCGCCGGTAAACACACCTTCTTTATCCCGATCAGCAGCCGTACGGGTCGCTTTATCCACACGAGACACACGAGTCACAAACGCTTGAACGTCGGCTGCCTCAGGTCTCCCCCCTATCAATTGTTCGACCAGGGGCGATTCTGGAGCCAGGCTCATGAAG
>JAUIKP010000530.1 GCA_030430725.1 Nitrospiria bacterium | reverse complement strand
CTTCTTTTCTCGATTATGTCCGGCAACGGGCAAATAACCCCGCCGTTCAAGATGATCCTCAAGTGGCCCGTTCCGAACGACAAAGCGGCTTTCGGAATGCGGCCTTAGCCAATTTCCTCAAAAGCTTCACCAACCTCACGAACGAGGTTGAAGAGGTGTTGGAGTTTTATTACTTCCACTGTTCATTGTCGATGAGCTGTGTGGACCTGGCAAAAGGTTTTCTTTTTTTAGCCAAAAAAGGGCGTTGTCCTTGGACGAATCAGCAGGTCCTCACCCAGAGCCAGACAAAGAGAGTGAACGCCCTTATGCTGACCTGCGGGACCTATGATGCGGCGGGCGACTTCGCCTTCAATGTTGGATTGCCGGGGAAAAGTGGCGTGGGTGGGGGAATTGTCGGAGTGATCCCTAACCGGTTAACCGTTGCCGTTTGGTCACCGGGCCTCAACGAAAAGGGCAATTCGTTCGCAGGGCAATACGCCCTCGAATTATGCACCACCAAAACGGGGTTTCTATTTTCTGATTCGTCATGATGGTTGTTTGTCCAGCCAGATGAAGCCGATCCGTGGCATTCGCCTAGAAGGAACAGAGAGACAGATCACGTATGCCCTCAACAAGTTCGTTGGCAATGCCATTTTTCGTCAAATACATGACCGCCCCAGCCTCCATCATTAATTTCCGGACTTGCTCATCTTCCTGAACGGACAATCCTATCACTTTCACCTTCGGCCATTCCCCTAGAATGTGTCGTGTCGCATCGATGCCATTCATTTTTGGCATATTCACATCCATGACGATGATATCGGGAAGAAGCGTCCGGGTATATTCGATAGCTTCCAAGCCGTCTTTCGCTTCACCAACGACATGAAAATCTGCCTGGACCTCTAATAGGCCGCGGATACCTTCCCTCACGAGGGCATGATCGTCCACAAGAAGAATACGAGTACTTTGACGCTGACCCGTTTTTAGGTTGGATGGTGCCAAGGATGTCGAAAAGCCTGACCGAGGTACCTGGGCAACCTCTGATGGGGGATGAGAACCAAGAGGTACAAGAAGGGAAATACATGTTCCGCGGCCGACCTCCGACTCAATATGAATAGCCCCCCCTAAGGCCTCTATCCGATCACGGATACTGAAGAGTCCAAACTTTCCCGGTCGAGTGTAATCCTGGGAGGTATCTTCCTGGGGAAATCCGTGCCCTGCATCCTCCACCTTCACTTGAAGTTCATGAGATGGGGTCCTTTTAAGGGAAACTGTGGCTTGATTGGTGCCGGCATGTTTCTTGACATTAAAGAGGAGTTCTCGGACCGCCTGAAAGACAAATATCGCGTGATCCTCAGGAAGTTGAAGATCTTTTTCTTCTTCCTGTATGCACACGCGAAGATCATGCTGTTCAAATTGCCCTCCCAACCAGACCAGTGCGGGTCCTAGTCCCAATTCATAGAGAATATTGGGGCTCAACTCTGCAATAAGATTCCTGGTATAGTCGAGTGAATCCTTCAGAATTTTATCGATATCCTGTATCTCTGTCTCCAAACCCCTTTCCCGGCCTCCCTGGCTCAATTGGGCGATCTTCATCCGACAGACCACCAATAATTGGGCAAGATAATCATGAAGTTCATTGGCCAACTGTCGCCGTTCCCGCTGTTCGGTCACGACCAGCTCCGAAGCCATCTCCCGAAGATGTTTTTGATAACTCAATAGGGCACGCGTGCGATCCACGATGCGTTGCTCAAGAGAGTCATTTAAATCTTGTAATTCCTGTTCGGCCCGTTTTCTATCGGTGATATCCACCATCGTCATAATGGCCCCGATCGTGTGTTCTTGATCGTCTTGTAACGGTCTGCCACTCAAAATCAGAGGCACGTTCGCATTCCCCACCTGCAAACCCACTTCCAGTCCGTGGAGCATCTTCCCTCCCAGGACTTTTTCGATCAACGCGCTTCCCTCGCCCCATTCCTCGGGGCTCTCGAAAGGACCCACGTTTGTGTGCCGGGTGAACTGAAACACGTCCTGGAAGTAGGTGTGGAGGATAGGTTTGCCGAGCAGTTTATCGGTGACACGGCTATGGCGTATGATTCGACCGGCGAGGTCACACACGACCACCGCTTCCCCTGTTTGTTCCAGAATCATTCTGGAAAATTTTTCTTCCACCAGAGCCCGGTCGTATTTACGCTGTTCCGTCAGGTCGGTCAAAATCGCGCAATGCAAAGACTGATTATCAATTTTTAGGGAAACAAGGCCGACAAACACGGCCAGCTCACGATGATCGTTGGACAGTAATCGAATAGTCCCTGTTCCCCCGGCTACGTTGGAATGGGAAGAAGACAGAGTCCGAAAAAACTCCCGATCTTCCTCGAAAATAAATGAGTCGAGAGAACAGCCGAACAACTCCTGATGGGAATGATTGACCATTCCGGCAAAGGTGGTATTCGCATA
>JAUIKP010000034.1 GCA_030430725.1 Nitrospiria bacterium | reverse complement strand
AGCTCTCTGCAATTGTACCCGGGGCTACATCAGCGATTTAGCTGACAGAGCTGAGAAAGCAAAAGAAATTGTGCGCAGCCAAGAGTTTTACGAAAGTGACAAGCTGGAATGGGTAATGAACACATTCAGGGAAGTAACGGCAACGATATCCTTGGTGTATGCCCCGGCAAGAATTTGCATGCCTCCGATGGAGACCGATTTATCCTATAAACTTTTTATGTCGTCTGAAGTGCTTGAGGCTGTTGAGGATACTCAAGTCAATATTTATCGCGATGTGTTTGAGGAAATCCTGAAACCAGCTATTCTTGCGGAAAATCCTGATGTCATTGGGATTTCCATTGTTCTTCGACAACAATTGTTTTCATCTATGACATTTTGTGCGCTCATTAAAGAGCAGTTTCCCGATATTCATGTGACCATTGGAGGCAATACCGTCACCCGTCTGAGAGAAGTGCTTCCAGATATTCCAAATCTCTTCGCATTATTTGATAGCGCAATTGTTTATGAAGGTGAAACGGCCCTATTGCGATTAGTGGAAGCCATAGGCTCGGATGGGGATTTGTCACATGTTCCTAATTTATTGTTCAGAGATGCAGCTGGGATTCATGTGAATTCCGAATCCTACGCGGAAAATATGGGCGAGTTACCTCCTCCAGATTTTGACGGATTGCCATTAGAGAAATACTTTGTACCCGAGCCGATTCTTCCCTATTTAGCCACCCGCGGATGTTACTGGGGGCGGTGTGAATTCTGTGATCATGGTGAGGGTTATACCGCAGGGTATCGGACCAAAAGGGATTGGCAGATTATTGAAGAACTCACTCATTTGAAAAATAAGTATCAGGCTAGAAATTTTCATTTTACCGATGAGTCCTATCCTCCGGCCTTATTTCGAAAGCTCACCAAGAAACTGATTGAGTCAAATTTAGATATTGCGTGGACCACACATATTCGTTTCGAAAAGAGTCTTCTTGAGGACCAAGTTTGGGCGGATGCCCGGACATCGGGATGTAAATTCCTCCATATGGGCTATGAATCCGGAAGTGAGCGTGTGCTTCAACTCATGGATAAGGCGACCACAACGGAGGTGATTCAGCGAAGCTTGGAGTTGTCCTCTAAACACGGGGTTTGGAATCATGTCATGGGATTTTTTGGATTTCCTGGTGAAACCTACCAAGAGGCCAAATTCTCTATTCAATTTTTAGAAGATAATCGAGAACACGTCCATTCAATTGGATTTGGGACCTTTGATTTAAGCAAGCATACCCCCGTCGCAAAAAATCCTGAAAAATTTGGCATCACCTATTATAAAAATCCGGAATGGGATTTGGCCCTGGATTACTATTTTACGGTGAAAGAAGGATTGAGTATTGAGGATGCCGAACGGGTATTCGAAGAATTTGAGCAGAATCATTACGCTGGGTGGGATTTGAAAATTTTCGTGCGGGAGTATGTGTTTTTATACGTGGCCCACTTCGGGACCAATAAACTACCATCGCTGCAATTTCGGCTTGACTCGCACGATTCCTCAACGAAATTGGCCTCTGTCTAATGTCAGGAGCGTTGACCCTATGACTGATACCTTAATTGAAATCGTGCGTGGTGGTTCGACCGATAAATCCAGACGGACGTTTAAAACAATGCTGCTCTTTCCTCCGGAATGGGTCCCTACCGCTCCATACCTTGCTCTGCCCAGCCTGACTGCCGTCCTCCGCTCCTATGGCCATGAGGTGGTACAGAAAGATGTCAACATTGAAATGTACGACTGGTTTTTCAGTGATACCTTTTTAATCTGGGTAAAGCTTCGGATGGATCAGCAACGGCGAGGTTTGAACGAACGGAAAGCCCGCAATGAATTGACCGATTTGGAACGAGACCGACTGGCGTGTTTAACGTCGCAAGATGCTATAGATGTAATGGAATTGGCTGAACGAGCTATAGAAGCCAAAGCCATTGTGCGAGGCGAGTCATTTTATGATGCGGGAAAACTGGAATGGGCCTTGCGGACATTTCGCGATGTTATGCAATTTATTTCTGCCGCCTATTTCCCCGCTTCCCTCGTTTTCTATCCCATGGAAAGTAATCTGGGATATCGCTCGGGAGTGTCGACGGAGGTGTTGGCATGCCTGGATGACGAACTTGTCAACGTGTATCGGGATGTGTGCCGCCAGTTAGTGCTTCCTGCTATTCAGAAAGAGCAACCGGAAGTGATAGGAGTTTCCGTCGGGACCCAAATGCAACTCCTGGCTGGTATGACCTTTTGTAAAATCATTAAGGAGGAATTTCCCGACATTCATGTGACCGTAGGTGGCAACGTGATTACCCGGTTAAAAGATGACCTCCCAACACGGAAGGAATTTTTCACGCAAGTCTTTGATTCGGCCATTTTGTATGAAGGTGAACATGCGTTGGTTTGGTTGCTGGAAGCGCTGGCGGGTGAACGAGACTGGGGCAAGGTTCCTAACTTGATGTGGCATCAAGAAGGGGAGGTCCGTGTGAATGATGAAATATATACCGAAAAGACGACGGCCTTGCCTCTTCCGGATTTTGAGGGATTACCGTTGGATGCTTATTTTGTCCCGGTTCGAATTTTACCCTACTTGGCCACTCGAGGGTGTTATTGGGGACGATGTACTTTTTGTGATCATGGGCAGGGATATTTCGATCAGTACCGTGGAAAACCCGCGCAGGATGTGGTTCGAGAAATCAAAGCCTTGAAGGAGAAATACCAGGCAGAACACTTTTTATTTTCAGATGAATCCTACCCTCCCGCGTTATTAAAAAAGGTTTCGCAATTGTTGATTGAGGAACAGGTGGGGATAAAATGGACAACTTTAATCCGCTTTGAAGAATCATTGCAGGATCCTGAAATATGGAAACAAGCCGTTCGGGCGGGCTGTTGCACGCTGTATTATGGGATGGAATCAGCCAATGAGCGTGTACTGGAGCTGATGGATAAGCATGCAAAAAAAGCGGTGATTGAAAATAATTTACGGGAGGCCGCTAAAGCTGGGATCTGGAATCATGTGATGGCTTTCTATGGCTTTCCTGGCGAAACACGGGATGAAGCAGAGGAGACGCGGGAATTTCTCCTGGAAAATAAACGGTTTATTCATTCGGTGGAATTATTTTATTTTGTCGCTTACCGACATACACCAATGGTTCGGAATCCTGATAAGTATGGTATCACTATTCATAAGCAGGAAGAGTATGATATGCCTCTTGATTACTATTACACACTGAAAGAACCAGGTGGAATCACTTGTTTAGAGGCGATGCAATTGGCAGAGGAGTTTTATCGGAAGGATTTTGAACCATGGGCTGTTAGAGTGAATGCTCGCGAACATGTATTCCTCTATATTTCTAAATTTGGCACGAATTACCTTCCCCAGATCTATGCGATGAAAGCTGGGCAGGATGAACCACGAACTGATGGGGTTCAAGGTCTCATTACCTGGCCTGTATCAAATGCCCCTTCCGAGAATAATTCAAAAGGTGAGCCAGGAATGTCTCGGGTGGTCAGTCATGTTGCTCCGTGATCGTCTTGTGGTGAAGAGGAACGGCTATTCAGTAGGTGATTGGATAGAATTTGATAGGCTGCATGAACTTCTTTCGTTTTGGCCTCTCCCTTTTTGTACATTTCCATATACTTCGCTGGATTATTGGTGAGGCCTGCGTAACGTGACGGATACCAGACTCGCCTGGCTTCCTCATATCGTTGCTGTAAGGCATCAGGCGAAAGTGGCTCTGTGAGATTCAGCAGCAGCAGTGCGTGTTCTACGGTCATTGAGTTTGGGTCACTTGAGGAGGTCATGAATTTCTCATCAAGAAAGTTTTATGATGTTCATCAGCCTGATTGGGATTCCCAAGTGTTTCAAAAGAGCAGTGATACTGTCAATTGGGTTTCAGACTAATCTACAACAGGTCTTTTCCTTAGAAAGCCTTGACGATGCTGCGTGAACTCCCCATCTTAGAAGCTCCCAAGTTATTTGCCAGCCAAGATTACCGCGAAGTTTTGAAGCGGGAAATAGATGGAGGGAAAATTCCGTTGAGCTTAGGGAAAGAATGTCCGGTCAAATGTGCATTTTGTTATGAATTAGACCATTCCTATCGAGAAACCCTGGACCCACCAAAAACCTCCCAGGAAGACTGGCAATTCATGTTGAATTATATTAATTCCAAGCCAACAGATCCTCTTCAGTTCTGGTGTCTGGGTGGTAATGAATATATGGAATGGACCGATTTGTTTCTTCATCCAAAAGCCATGGAATGGATCGAAGATTTTTTGAAATTTACTGATAAAAATATTCAATTTTTCACGGTTGGTTTTGTCCATGTGCCGAAGATTCATCGGTTGGTCGAGCAATATCCCGGGAGGATAAATTTTGAGTTATCCGTCATTACCCTTGGGGAGTATCGACAAAAATTGATGCCGCATGCTCCCTCTGTTAAACATCTGATGAAGGTCTTGGATGGCCCTGCAGTTTCCTCGGCAAATTTTTATGCCTTTGATGAAAACACGATGTCTACAGATGCGAAAACGATTTCCAGAATCAATTCTCGGTGTGTACTGTGGATGGGATGTTTGACGCCGGTGGGCGGAATTCAAGAGGCAACAAGTCGTGTGATGAGGCAAGGTCGAAAATATCTTGCTGTTGAGGCGGAAAAGATATACGATGCCGGCCTTCCAAATCTTACGACGATTCATACGGAAGCTTATGTGACGGCCTTTTTGAATCGAAAGCGAATTCTTAGCCTATTCGACTCTTTGGAATTAGAAAAACGGGATTCGATTGTCATGGCGGGCAGTGTGTATCGGATATTGTCTATGTTCAGGAAAAATCGAGCGAGGTTTGTCCATGTGCCGAATGCCACGCTTGGAGGGGATTCTGATTGTACGGTTCTGTTGACGTTAAATGACATTGCCAAACGGTTGACCAAAGAGAAATATATTTATGTCCCCCAATGTGTTGTTGAGTCCGGAAGAGGTTCGAATCGCGATATTGCCGGGGTTCATGTTGACGACTTTGTAAATAAGACCGGAGTGAAGGTGAGAATTCTGCCAAAAATCAGCACGAAGTTTGCCAATAATCGATTGTATCGAAATGGGTCACTACAAAACTATGTGGAGGACTATGTGCGTAATCCCTTGGCACGTTCTTATGAAGCGACTTCATTAATAGGGTAAGCTGTTGGAATATTTCATGAAAAAAGTTGATGGAAAGGTCGGTACTCCAGAACTACCGAACCAATCAAGCATTTTGGGGTTATGCTGGTGAAAACAGTAAGCGGATTGTTCTTTTTTTTGTGGTTTGTGGGGGCAATTGGGTGTTCCGGAATTTTGGAAAGCCAAGAGACATTCAGTCAACAAAAAAAAGAAAACGATTCCTTAATGTGTGAAAAGATAACTGATGCGAGAATGGGAGGGAGAGGAGTTCCCGGCTGGCAAAGAGCTTATGAGGAATGCATGATTACGGGAGGGCAGTAAAATTTTCCTATGTGATGTAATCCATGTACAGTTTTGTATTTTTGAAATTCGTTTAACCTGTTTCTAATCCTTCTTGAAGTGCTTTCACGTTGATTATGGATTCTTCTAAAAACTGGCTTCAATTTTATCAGGTTGATGTATTTTCAAGTGAGCCTTTTGGGGGAAATCCTTTGGCGGTGTTTCCGTCCGCAGGGGAGCTAAGCGAACGGGAGTTCCAACAAATTGCGCGTGAAATGAATTTGTCTGAAACGGTTTTTGTCCTCCCGCCTACCGATCCCAAGGCCGCCGCCAAAGTAAGAATCTTTACCCCTCTCCATGAAATTCCGTTTGCCGGCCATCCTATTTTGGGCACATTTTATGTGCTTGGAACACTAAAGCTTCTTGCCTTGCAGGAGCCCGTGACAAAAGTTTTTTATGAATGTACTCTAGGCTTGTATCCGCTTGACCTTATTGTCCTGAAGGGACAAATTGAACAGGTCATTATGTCGCAACCCTCTCCGCAATTTATAGATGTCATCACACAGGCGGAAGCCATTTATGATATTGCCAAGGCTTTGGGAATTCACAGATCGCTCATTGCCGATACCCTTTTCCCTGTTGAATTGGTATCGACAGGATTGCCGGTGCTAATTGTGCCCATTCGGAGCCTGACAGCTGCAAAATCCATGGAGGTTGATCATTCTGAAATTTTAGAGATTTGTGCTCGATTTGGGGCTAATGGAATTATGATTTTTACAACGATGACAGTGGAGGAAAGCGCCACTGTTCACACGAGAATGTTTGCCGATCCCATTGGTATTTCGGAGGACCCTGCAACAGGCAGCGCAAGTGGCGCCCTTGGTGCCTATTTAGTTAAGAATGGAGTCGTAGAAGTTGGTCCGACTACTGAAGTGGTAATGGAGCAAGGGTATGAAATCGACCGGCCGTCCCGTATTTTGGTACAGATTTTTTCTGATGATGATGTGATTATAGAAATAAAAGTGGGAGGCCAGGTGGTAATGGTGGCGGAAGGAAAGATGGTCTATTAGCCTAGAATTTTGTTTCTTGTCTGCTTTGCATTCTTGAGGGAAGGTTGTCTGAATGGAAATGGAAGGGTAATTGTTCTGAAGATGCCTATTTTGTAAGCTCTCCAGCTATGTGCCCTATTTCAGATAGAATAAGCTTCTCCATGGCAAGACGGACAGCCCCCTGGGAACCTGGAATAGAAAAAATCACCAGTTTTCCATAGGTACCTGCAGTGGCTCGACTTAACATGGCGGGCGATCCAATGTCTTGATAGCTCAAATACCGGAAAAGCTCTCCAAATCCATCAAGCCGTTTTTCCAATATGCCATCAACGGCTTCAAAGGTGGAGTCTCGCCGGGAAATACCCGTCCCGCCATTGATTATGATAACCTGAAGCGCCTCCTGACCTCTGGCCTGGCGGAGGATGGCTTTGATTTCGGCCGGTTCATCTCTAACAATTCGATACTCTGAGATGGAATGACCCTGTTCTTTTAAAAGATGGCAGATTAACTTTCCGCTGGTATCGGAGTCTGTGGTCCTAGTATCACTACATGTGAGCACCATGCAGACCAAGGAGGATGGCCTCTGTGTTTTATGTGTGAGATGAGACGGTTGAGAGTGGTCGGAATGGCATCCATGTCCTTCATGATGTTGGGGTTCATCCATGTTTAACCTATAGGGCAAACCTGTCAGTTAAGACCAAACGGAATCCGGTTTGAGCTGGGTAGCAGGCTCTCCTTTTTTAATGTGCTCATCCAATATTACTGCCACATCGGAGTCTTTGACCTGAGAGTACCAGGTTCCTGTTGGATAGACGACAACGTTAGGGCCACTTTCGCAAGGCCCGAGACAAGTTGTCCCCGTGACTAATACCTCGCCAGGTTGAACGCCACGTTCAATCAAGCCCATATTAAGTGCCATCAATAAATTTTGAGCACCCGCAGCTCCACAAGAAGGCTTGGGATGTCCAGGAGGACGGGAATTCGTGCACACCAGAATATGATACTTCGGTTTTGGCATAGATGCTCCTTCTCAACGAATAGGTAAAAGGGAGAAACAATTAATCGAAAAAAAGAACGAAAGGCTCATTGCGAGCGAAACAAATTCCACATGTCCACGCATTCATCCGGTAGTTTCCAATGTTTAACTCCCGAAAGAATCCAATCTAAATAATGATCTTTGGCTTTAAACTTTCCAATGCTTTGGGCTACGTGCGTGCTTACGAACTCTTTTTCTCCATCCTTGGTGAACACATGGACTTCAACATGGCGAAATGCTCCTTCTGGAAGATCGCCCTCGAACTTGTCCATTTCTTCGACATCTTCCTGGGTAAGCTCAAACACTCCGCCCCACACGCGCTCACCAGCAGAAGGTGCAATGGTGGCTAATCCACAGCGCCATTGGTTGGACCACCGCCCAAATTTGATGGTGTGGTCTGGTACATATGCCTGAAATAAAAATTGTGCTTCGGGAGCGCGTCGTTTGAGCTGCGTAGGATTCAAATTGTCTGCATAAACGAAGAATCGCATAGATTAAGTCCTGTCTGTTTAGGGGAAAGATAGTATTACCATACTGCCTTCGAGAGCTGTCAAGGACTGATTCTCTATATCCTATAAGGTCGGAGCTTTTTTGTATGGTCAGGAAGGACCGCAGAAAAGGTGGTGCCCGGCCCCCAAACCTGCAAAGCAAGGTGTGAAGGTATGGAGGATGGGAGCTAGCTCAAGATCAATATCCAAAAAACATCAAGGTAGAGCTGGAAGAGACTCCGGAGTCTAAGTCCTTGGCGTGAGATATAACTGTTGGTTCGAGTGGTCCAGACGGACCAGGAAGCGATCAAAGAAACTGAGGCCGAGTAGGCCGTCGATCCCATCGGGGAGGTTCGGTATGGTATGTATGACCACTCGGACATCATCTCGGCCTGTATTGCCCACACGAATTCTTCGTGCGACGCCTAGTTCGGCTTGAACCCTTCCCCCTACAGTATTGAGGTTAATCGGCGAATTGGCCGTATCTGACCGAATCCCCGCATCAAATGCCAAATCTTCTGAAATTGTTGTAAATGTTGCCCCCGTATCAACGATGAGTCTGGCTTCATGGAAATCATTCAACTCCACGCGGGCCACCCAAACACCTCCTAAATGTTCAAGGGAAATCACAGAATCTTCGCTCCCAGCAGTCACTTGGGCTGGTTTTGGAGAATGCGAACGAGTGGGACGAAGAGATTGGTCCAAAGATAATTGATTGAGAAAAGCATGCACACCCACCACGGTACCAATCGCTAATACCGTAAAGGTAATAAAAAGTCTGTTGGCAGTCCCCAATGGCGTAAATCCTTGACCACAGAGCGGATTTTTCAGTTGTATCCTTAGGATAGGCCTCAG
Source organism: Nitrospiria bacterium (assembly GCA_030430725.1). Taxonomy (GTDB): domain Bacteria; phylum Nitrospirota; class Nitrospiria; order Nitrospirales; family UBA8639; genus Nitrospira_E. Next base: position 4,409 of record JAUIKP010000034.1, on the reverse strand, counting down.
TACGCTTTTCGGTTGAGATCGATCAAGTCTTGAAGGCCTTGAAGACTGATTTGAACTTTGGAAATGGGGTCAGTTTTTCTTCATGAAGTGGTGTGTGAATTTTATTGATATTATTACCGTTGTCCCGAGTTTCAGTAAAGCCAATTTCTGCAAGTGAATGTTTTTGTTGCCATTTACTCGGAAAGTCTTTATTGCAATTTAATTGCAATTAATGTTGACACGCCTAAGGGCCTTTGGTATTTTGGGGCGCAAGAATTTACTTGGCAAAAATGTTCATGATCCGAAAACCGCCACCTCTCATTTTTCAATGTAATTTCAGCTTGGTCCTAGCACTTGCTTTGGTGTTGTTGAGTTCAATGCCGCTTGTGCAGGCCTTAGGAATCCATCATGTATTTGCTGAGGTGGATTATGATGGGCATCAGCATTCTGATGATGATGTATGCCAATGGGTACAGCACCATACTTCCAATTCCTTAATTTGGGAGGACTCGGGTTTATCTCATTGGTTTGTTGTTTCCGGTTTCTTTTCCCTTGATCGAGAAAAGACGTATACGTCTCTCGCCCTTTCCCTCGGTAACCCTCGCGGTCCTCCAGCTTCTTTTTTCTCCTAATTTTCTTTTTTACAACTGTCTTTCACCGTCGGTTCATCATTTCGCAGATTTCCACATGGAATGGTGCGTGTGAATGACGAAAGGGGAGACATCCGGCTAATCGATTGTTAGATGTTGGGGGGTCTGAATGCTGACTGGGAATGGTAAATGGGGGGAGTGGGGTGGACTTGTTCTCTGGATTTTCGGATTGGGGACGTTTGTCGATATTAGCCTTGTTCAAGCTCTGGAAAAAGACAATAACAAAAAGGTCTGGATTGTAACCGGCTTAGTGCAGTATGAGGACCTTCGCCGGGTCCCTCAGGCAACAGTAGAATTGCGGGATCAAGAAGGCACGATCATTGAGACTCAAGTGACGAATGAAGAGGGTGAGTTTATTTTAGCTCCTCCTGAGTCTGGTGTTTATTCTATTCGAGCAATTCAGTCAGACCTATCGAGCGAATCAACGATTCTTGAGATTAAAAAGGATCCATTACTTGAGGTCAAGTTAACCCTGGCACATCGTCAGGAGCTTTCCCTTGAGGTTGTGGCCTCTTTGCCGCCTATTCAGCATCGGCTCTCGGGGGAATCCTATTCGGTGAGTCGCAAGGATATCGAGGAATTACCCCGAGGGAATAATATTGCTCTTAATGATCTGCTTTTAACCCTTCCCAGTGCGGTAGACGGGGGACTGAAACAAGTACACATTCGTCAAGATCACGCCAATTACCAATTCCGGGTTGATGGTGTTCCAATTCCCGATACCGTCTCTTCGGTGTTTACGGATGTCATTTCTCCGCGAACCTGGGAGCGTGCAGACATTATTTTAGGTGGACCGGAGGCGCAATTCGGGAATAAAACCGCCGCGGTTATCGACGTGACCACCAAAAGCGGGACCAAGCCTGGCTTTGGGTCCGTCCAATATTTTGGAGGCTCGAATGAAACCATTAATCCGGCTTTTGAGTATGGGGGTACGGTTGGGTCAAGCTTTCGCTACTATCTGCAAAATAGCTTTACTTCCACAAACCGAGGGATTAACCCACCGACCCTGGGAAAAACGATTTTTCATGATCAAAGCAACCAAAATCAAACCATGGTGCGCGGGGACTTGCAAATCGATAACCAGAATACCGTGACGTGGCTATTTCTAAACTCAGTTGCAAAATTTCAAATTCCAACCAAACCAGGGCTAGTGGCAAATCCCACTATTGTCGGGCTTATTCAAGGGACTGATCCGGGCTTTGAACCGGTTAATTCCCAACATATAGATGAGTACCAGAAGGAGAACAATCAATATTCACATCTGGTTTGGCGACATGATTGGGGTCAGGATCAGTTTCTCAGTTTGTCGGGCTTTTTCCAGCATTCCCGAGCAACGTTCCAGACCGACCCTTTAAATGCCCTGTCCTATACACAAGATACTGAGGAGCCTTTTTCGGCAAGCGATCAGGACCGGTGGGCCTATGCTGGAGGGATACGGTTAGATTACAGTCATCGATTAAATCCTGATCATTTAATTAAAACGGGCTTTCAGATTCAAAGGACCCAGGCTGTCAATAAAACCAGGCTATCGGCTTTTTTGAGGGATGGAGCCGGCGATCCCATAGGGGGAGTCATTTCTCGAAATGCCGATAATCGCACCATTGGATGGCGCGAGGAATTCTGGATCCAAGATCAATGGACCCCCTGGGCTCAATGGACCTTTAATCTAGGCGTTCGCTTCGATCAAATCCAGGCCTTGACCAATGATGGGCAAGTAAGTCCACGGGTAGGAGCCACGTATGCCATGACTCCAAATCATGTCTTTCATGCCTTTTATGGAAGATTATTTACTCCTCCAAATCTTGAATCCGTTCCATTCCTTCAGCTGAATACCATTGGTACTACGGCACAACCAGAAAATTTGACTAATCGAACCGTGGAACCTGAGCGAGCGCATTACTTCGAAGTCGGCTCTGCTCATGCCTTGGGGGATTCATTGTCCATAGAATTAACCGGTTATTATAAATTGAATAAAAATCTATCAGATGCGGGACAATTCGGGACGGCCCCGCTTCTTAATTATTTTGCGTTTAAGCGTGGCTGGCAGCGGGGGGTCGATTTGACGGTTAAGGCTAAGTTTTTAGAAAACCTGTACGGGCGCGGTAATGTCGCTTGGGGTCAGTGTCGAGGGAAAAAACTACAGTCAGGTTATTTTTTGTTGGAGCAAAACGAAATTGATGATATAAATTCTCACAGCGGAGTGTATTGTGATCATATGCAATTGGTCACGAGTTCGGCTGTGCTTACCTATCACCCTTTTGCATATACTACCCTTACCGGACAAATGTTGTTCGGATCGGGACTTCGGTCATCGGATCCCGGTGGGAAGACAAACGCTACTCACAGCCCGTCTTATACCACGTATAATCTGTCTATCGAACATCTTCTACCTCTTTGGGATAACTATAAAGCGCTGTTGGGGTTTGATGTCATCAATCTCCTGGATCAACAAGTCTTTCTAAATGATGGGGAGGGGAGTATTGGCCTTGGTGTGGCGCATGCTAACATGCCCCGTTCTTTTTTCTTTCGCGGGCAATTCTTTTTTGGTGGGTAATTCTATGAACATTTCCAGGAATATTGGTCTCTTCATGCACGTGCTTTGGCTAGTCAGTGGCCCGTCGCTTTCCTATACGGCCGAATCAGATTTCGCGACGCATCAATCTGACCATGAAGAAGACATACAGGTGGAAACTCTCGACACGGTCCATGTCCATGGGCTACGACTCAATAAAGATCAACAAATTGGGCCGGTCCCACAACGAACTCCCTGGCCCACCATTCCATCTACCCTTGATGGGCAGATCTTAGATGATTGGCTTAAAGCTCGAATATTGGTCAGTAAAAATTCAGATGTGACGGTGGTTATTCTTCAACCTGCGGCACATCGCGAACTCACTCAAGCTTCTATACTGGCTTTAAAACAGTGGACCTTTTTGCCCCAAATGAATGGCGAGGAACCTGTTGATGGTGAAGTCTCACTTCGTATTCACTTTCGTACTCAGTAAATCTTTTCTGTTCTCCCATCGGGTTTGTTCGGGAGACAGATCATTTTTTCCAAGATTTTTAGGTGTTAATTGTCCAATGGGGTTGTAGAATCCTGAGAAGAGCTTTTGCCTTCCTTCTGCAACCAATGCGTCCATGTTGTAGCCTTGGCTTACCTTTATTTGCGCAAAAGCATAGAATATTTCTTTACTTCGTGGTTGGTTGGGTTGTAATTCAATTGATTGAGAACCATTGAATCTCTTTGACGTTCTTCCTCGTGATTGCACGCATGGTTTTTCTGGCCCTGCTGATGGTACGGTCTTCTTTTCTGTTACATTCCCGGTGTTTGATTTTTCCTGATCAGCGAAGAATTCTAACAATTGTTCTGATGTCGACAGCCTTGATCTGGCCCTCAGCATTTTTTTAAATTAACGACTTTATTTTGAGGCCGTCGGACATAAAAAGATATCTGTCCAGCATCTCTGTTTATTTCTTGGAGCCCATGAATCAATTGAATCCTGGTTGGGACGAAGGAGAAATGCCTCAAGATTGTTCCGCAAATCACATACAAGAGATAATTAATTTTCTGAAGGATCAACACCATTCTGACATCCGCAAGGGGTTAGATCCGGATACCGAAAACTGCTGTTCGAACAAGTTGTCAGCGACGGGATGCTGATGCCTGGAGTTGGCCTTCGCTCCGAATTTCCTCTCATACCGGAAGACAACTCCATGCCAGCGCATCAGTTGGGCCACCCAATGTTCGCCGCGATCATATCCATTGGCCTTCAGAGCTGC
>JAUIKP010000529.1 GCA_030430725.1 Nitrospiria bacterium | reverse complement strand
TCCCCCGCCAAGATCAAGATTAACGACGTGATGACAAAGACCGCACCCCCTATCGTCAGCAACACAGCCGTGAGACCGGCTTTCCAAAAGGGGCGGGTTTCTTTCACCCCGTAGACAGCGTTTAAGGTATTGATAATCGCCATCATCCCCCAGGAGGCCGCCCAAAGGGAACCGAGCAGACTCAAAGAAAACAATCCTCCCCCACTGCCTTGGACCATCTGTTCGACATAGCGCTCGACCAGAATCAAAGACTCTGCAGGGAGAACTTCCCGGGCGTACGGCATGACAGTAGGCAATACCACCTGGCTGGGCAACATCCCAATGAGGGCGGTCACACCTAAGAGCGCGGGGAATAATGCCAACAAAAAATAGAACCCGAGCTGAGCCGCCCGTCCAAAGACATCGTCCTCCCATGAGGCGGCCCACACCTCTTTCGCCAATGTCCACCAAGCCCCAGGCCTTTTGAGCCAAGCCGATTTAGCCTTGCCCGGCCCCGGCTCATCAATTTTCCATAAATATTTTTGATCGGACTTCATCGGTATGTATGATTCCCCATACCCGGACCTGTTCTGAGATGGGCAGCCTCCTGGAACAATCAACACGTCTTTATTTCGAGTGATGTTGCCGACCTGGAGAAGAACCGCTTAGCCCCAGTATTGAAAAAATACGATTCACATCAAGATGGATTTCTAAATGGTCGGCCCAGCGATCCAATGCCTTCGACATTCTCTGGGAAACCTCCTCTGATATTTTCAAATCAAGTGCCGCGAGCCCTTTGCGAATGCGTATCCGATTCAACCAATGCCGGCGAAATCCCGGCTGATCAAAAATGCCATGAATGTACGTGCCCCAAATGCGCCCATCAAGACTCATCGCTCCATCGAACCGCGTTTTTTGGCTTTCGGAAGAAACTTCTTCCGGAACCGGAAGAATCCGAAAGCATGACGGAACAGACTTTAGCCCTCTCGTGTCCCCCATATGAATTTCATATCCTTCAACCGGACATTCATGGCCCCACGATTCCAGTAAGGAGCGGGCACGGACTTGTACCGTGTTTTTGTGAGCGAGTAATTCGGTCTCGACCGCCAGCAATCCTAATCCTTTCGCCGAACCGCCGGTTTCAACATGCCGTGGATCCGAGATCTCTTTCCCAAGCATCTGAAATCCCCCACAGACACCCATCATCTCGGTTCCACGTTGAACATGCGTCATCAGCGCCTCTTCGAATCCAGCCTTCCGCAGATACTCCAAATCGGCAATCGTCGTTTTACTTCCCGGGAGAATTATGGCATCCGCCTCCTGAAGCTCCTGGGGTGACGCCACAAAGCGAAGCGCTACATCCGGTTCGGCAGCTACCTGATTGAAATCCGTGAAGTTACTCATATGAGGTAGCAACACGACTGCGATATTGACGGTATCGGCTTCAAAAGCCGTCTGTCGGAATCGATGAATATCCACACTGTCCTCTTGATCCAATTCCAGATTCCGGAGATACGGCAACACGCCTAACACCGGGACACCCGTGCGTTCTTCTATGATAGTGACGCCATCTTCAAACAACGTCAGATCCCCTCGAAATTTATTAATGACCACCCCGATCACCCGCTGCCGTTCGTCCGACGCTAATAAATCCATCGTCCCGATGACCTGCGCAAACACGCCTCCCCGATCGATATCCGCCACTAACACCACTGCCGCATCGGCCATCTCGACCATCGGCCAGTTCACAATATCGCGGTTCCGCAGATTCATTTCTGCGGCACTCCCCGCCCCTTCAATCACCATGACGTCGTACTGCTTGGACAAACGGTCATAACTCCCCTTTACAAAGTCAAACAATTGGGATTTCCACTCGAAATAATCCAGGGCATTCTGACTTCGCCATACTTTTCCTTGAACAATCACTTGAGATTTAGCGTCGGCCTCAGGCTTGAGCAAAATCGGATTCATATCCACATGCGGAGGCAATCCGCAGGCCTGGGCCTGAAGGACCTGGGCACGTCCCATCTCTCCTCCATCCGTCGTGACAAAGGAATTCAGCGACATATTTTGTGCTTTAAACGGCGCCACTCGAACTCCGGCCCGATGCAATAATCGACACAATCCGGCCGTCACCAGACTTTTCCCCACATCGGAGCCGGTTCCCAATATCGCTAATGCCCGCTTCATCTATGTCCTCTTTCTCGAAATAGGTGCAATTCCGTCCTTCCAGTATGTCGCATTGTCGCGAACGTAGACCTCCGCTCGGGACACCGTTTGCTCAGTCAGCTTACCTAGTCAGTCCGCCCAGGACGTTCCGGGGTGATGGCTGCCGCCCAATTGCCGGAGCCCGGAGATATCAGAGAAGCCGTTCCGCCGCCTTGAATAGGGTGTTCGGGTCCCCATTCACCTGTGGCAATCTCGATCCAGCGGACCACCAACGGCTCTGTGGTGCCGGACACATCGATTCGCACTCCACCGCCAACAG
>JAUIKP010000528.1 GCA_030430725.1 Nitrospiria bacterium | reverse complement strand
CAGCTATCGGGAGAAATCAATGTAGGGTACCAGGTTTTAAATTTTGACCACGCGCCTATCGATGAGGACTCAGCCCGTGGCCAAGCTCTCCTTGCAAGGGGTTTAAGTCTAGGATCGGAGCAGCGGACCTTCTTTTACATGCGAGGAACTTTGGATTGGAACCCTACCTCCCGGTTAAGTTTTCGTCTCCGTCCTTTTTCGCAAATTAATCAGTCAGCGGTGCAGGGTACTTCCACCTATAAACGAATAGGTGTTGACGTGTATGGAAAACAGTCGTTTACGAACCGTCTTGCCATCAGGGGAAACTTTTACTACGCCAACGATAATTTTAATACGAATAGAACGGATGATCGGTTTCGCTTCAGGATTGGGCCTGAATACCGTACGGTCAAATGGCTGGGGTTTCGCTTAGATTATATTTTCGAGAAGAGAAGCTCAAATATCGCCAATTTTGATTTCAACAGTAATACGTTTATGCTTTCGATCCAAGGAATTATTTAGTAAAACGGAATACCCATGTGATTCATCCAATTCTCTCGATACGGTTTCTTGACCTTCCACATTTATTGGGGGAATAAGATTTTCTGGGTTAGTGAGATCGCTCTGTGGCGGTCGTCCTCCCATCCTGATTGACCAACATGAGGTGGAATCCTCAGTGAGAGCCTCTATCTATTACCAGGTTTAAAAATCCCTTGTTTTTCATATGTTTCCGAGATTGCAATCAATTTGGATTGGCGCAAAAAATGTCAACAATGACTTAGGGGGAAGAAAAAGGGAAAATATTCGTGTTATGCGGATGGGATGAGTCCATATATTTTCCGTGTGGATTGCCATAAAAGGAGATGCACCATGAGAATCAATCAAATAATAATATCTAGATGGATAAGTGGGCTGGTGCTGGGAATCTTCTTAATATTTGGGACTCTCATGGGACAGGGGATGGCATCGACACCGGAGGTGCCGCTCCAGGTAGAGGGTGATCGGCTAACAGGGCATCTGTCACAAGTACCCTTACGAACGGTGCTGGAGCAATTACAGAAGCAATTGGGTATAAAATATGAGGCTCCTGTTGAAGAGCTGAATAAGGTCATTTCGGTCGATCTTCACCAGGACAAAATACTCCCGGCCTTGGCCAAAATTTTGGCTCAGTGGGATTACGCTTTTACGGTCAATGCGGCGGGACGCTTGCAATACCTCTATGTAACCCCTAAAGCCCCACCAAGAGAAGCGGGTTCTGAGATGAGGAACCCCTCAAATGTTGGTTTATCGAATGCGTTGGGTGAATCGGATTTGGGTGCAGACCACCAAATGGAGCCTGTGCAAGAAGAGGTGGGTACCCCTTCATTTCTGCCTCATGAAGAAGAATCTGGTGAAAATTCTTTACCAGCGTCCTCATCCTTCTCATCATCTTCTGACCCTGAGGAGATCGATGGCTTAAGGGCTCCGGTGGTAGGTGTTCCCATGGATATTCAGCCGGTACCGGCTGGAACCACAATGCCCATGGTGCCGGCAAGTAGTGGTAGTGGGATGCAGGTGACGCCCCCGGATAATTTACCGGACATGCCAATCATTCCAGGCACATCCTATCCACCGATGGAGATTGAACCGGTGCCAACCTACCTGCAAGAGGAGATGCTTCGGAATATGCAACCGTGACCCGAGAGTCGAGCAACAAGTAGGAAAGTTTGGCGCTAGGGGTCTTAATTTAATAAGGTCTCATAAGAAAAATTGGCTGGCACATTCTGTAAACGCGAGTCAAAATATTGAGTTTTTACAGTATGGTTTATGTGGAGAAATCTCCTTTACTGGTCTTTAAGTCCTGGAGGTTGATGGAGAATCAGACTACAAGAGTATGTCCTTTTTTTTAAATCCCTCAAAAAAATTGCAATCGGGATGGTTGCCGACAATAGTGGTTAGAGAAGTGGTCCCTGATCTTTGGCCAGTAAGCGTTCGACAGAGGCAGGGTGACCCATTGGCTTTTCCATCCAATGCACCATAACGAGTTTTGTGGTGAATGTTCGGGCTCGGACTGAACATGGTAGGTTGCATGTTTGTCTGAGCACGGATTAGGATGATTTAAAGACCTCTGTGGATTTTCGGTTTTCCTCTTTTTTGTCTAAAATGCGGCAATCAAAGCTTGAGGAAGTCTTGACAGAGTTGATGATCCCAATCCAGGAAACTGGATGGTTGATGGCATGGTGTTGATTTTGATATAAATTCCGTGTTCCGCATGTGGCCTTTTCCCCCCTCAGTCATGTAACTGGAATCTTTCCAAAGTTTGATTAGGCCAATTCTTTCTGACGCATACCCCAAAAATTTATTTTTCGAATTTTTCTACTTCTTGTCACCCACCCCTGTGATTTCATCGGTTTATTTGCCGGTATTTTGAAGCGTAGGTAATTTTGGTTCGTTATGAATGTGAGGATTTCATGCTGAGAGATTTGGTAGCGTAGCCTTGAAAACATAGGT
>JAUIKP010000033.1 GCA_030430725.1 Nitrospiria bacterium | reverse complement strand
CCTCACTTGTTGGTCGCATTTTTTCAGAACAATCTGCCGGATGCCCTCTCCTTCACTGCCAAACACCAGCGCAACAGGCTTAGTGAAGTCCAACTCTGAATAGGGTTCGACTCCTTCCGGGACTAATGCCACGGTCCTGATGTCCTGCTTCCGACATGTTTCAAGAAACTTCCCCGTGTTGGCTACCCTCGCAATGGACACATGCTCTAAAGCTCCGGCAGATGCTTTGGCCACCCCACCCGTCAACCCAACGGATCGGTGCTTGGGGATGACGATTCCATCCCCACCGGCCGCCTCTACCGAACGGACAATTGCTCCTAAATTATGTGGATCCTGAATTTGGTCTAACACCACCAATAAAGCAGGTATCGGCCTAAGAGAAAGTTGGTCCAGTAACTCCTCTCCTTTCAGATACTCTTTGGCGGAAACCTGAGCCACCACGCCCTGATGATGTCGATCGCCGGCTAAGCGATCTAAACGCTCCCGTGATTCGACGGCCAGAGAAATACCACGTTCCCTTGCCAATTTTACAATGGGAAGAAATCGGCCATCAGCCCGAAGAGTCCAAATTCGTTGGACGGGCCGAGACTGCGAGTGGAGAGATTCTAAAACCGCATGAAACCCGTACACCGTTGCCGGAGATTCATCGTTTCCATCGTGTGGTGCCATCGGGTCGATCTTCTAGGATAATGCCTTGGTCAGCTAATTCATTCCGTACACGATCAGCTGTGGAAAAGTTTTTTTTCTCACGTGCTTCATTCCTGATTTGTATTTGTTCTTCAATCCATTTATTAGTTGGTCCAACAATGCCCTTAATTGGAAGACCGCTCTCTTCAGATTTAGCCATTCCCAGCCTGACTACAATTGAATTCCATTTACTCACTGTCATTTGAAATAAACCCAGAGTTTTCCCATAGGCTTTAAGGGTTTTCAGGATGGTTTCCCGCGATTTTTCAGATAGTCCCTTGCCAAGCAATTTATTAATAGTGCCTCGAAATTCATTAAATGCCGCCAGGGCCTTGGGAGTATTAAAATCATCATCCATGGCCCAAGTGAACTTTTCTGTAAAGTCTTTGCACAGAGTTTCCCAATCCTTGTCACCCCCAATTTCCGACTTAGAACTAGGTTCCTCCAGCCGTTGCAATAATCCATAAAAATTATCTAATGCGGCTTTAGCCTCGGCAATCGACTGATTCGAAAAATTGATATCGCTCCGGTAATGCGTGGAGAGAAGGTAATATCGAAGACATTCCCCAGTTACAATTTCTGAATACGATGACTTTTCAAAGATTTCTCGAATCGTAAAAAAATTTCCCAATGACTTGGACATTTTCTCTTGATCAATCGTCACAAACCCGTTGTGAATCCAATACCGGGCAAACTCTTTTCCCGTGTAGGCACAGGACTGAGCCACTTCATTTTCGTGATGCGGGAAAATAAGATCCTTCCCTCCTCCATGGATATCAAATGTTGGACCCAAGTGTTTGATCGACATGGCCGAGCATTCGATATGCCAACCCGGTCGACCTTTACCCCAAGGGCTCTCCCAGCCTGGCTCTTCCGGCTTTGCTGATTTCCAGAGAGCAAAATCCATGGGATCTTTTTTCCGGTGGTCGACTTCAACGCGAGCCCCGGCTAATAATTCTTCCAGATTTCTACCGGATAATTGACCATACTGACTGAACTTTCTGACTTCAAAATACACGTCACCTTCCACCTCATAGGCAACGCCCTTCTCAACTAATCCGGCAATCATGTCCACAATATCCTGAATATGATGAGTCGCCCGCGGCTCTATTGTAGGGGGAATAATTCCCAATCGCCCCATGTCGCGATAAAAGGCCTCGATATATTTTTCCGTCACCTGAGTCCAGGGAATACCTTCTTTTTGAGCTCGTTGGAGAATTTTATCGTCCACATCGGTAAAATTTCTGACATAGGTTACCTGGTACCCGCTGTATTCCAAATATCGCCTGATGGTATCGAAAACTAACGCACTCCTGGCATGTCCAAGATGACAATCATCGTATACCGTGACCCCACAAACATACATCTTAACCTGTTTCGGCGTCAGCGGGAGAAACAGTTCTTTCTTTTTTGTTCGGGAGTTATACAGGGTGAGAGGCATGACTTACTGTTCTCGAGTGGGTGTGGGATGTGTGATTTTTTTCCCATGATGTTGGACCAGCCAAAATCCAAGAACCAGCATCACCACAAAGATGATGGAAAATAAGTTGAAATACTTCTCTATGAGTTCTTTGACCCATGGGCCCAGGAATTGGATGGCACCTGCAACAAGAAAAAATCGTCCCCCCCGACTGATAAGTGAGGCCACCATAAATGTTTGAAAGTTCACGTAAAACGCACCTGCTCCAATGGTAAAAATTTTGTAAGGAACGGGGGTGAAGCCTGCGATGAGAATAGCCCAGGCTTCATAACGTTGAAAATACTGATGCACCAAATCCATTTTGGCTTGACCCAAAAATTTAAGCAAAAGAGGCCGCCCCCCAAACCATCCGATTCCATAACCAAAAGCTCCTCCAAGCACAGACCCCATTGTCGCAACCGTTGCATACCACCAGCCCAAACTTGGATTGCCAAGAGTAAGCGCAATGACTAACACATCAGGAGGCAGTGGGAAAAATGAAGATTCGGCGAAAGCGAGACAGAATAGAGCAGGAACTCCATAGGGAGAGTCAGACCACGATAACATCCACTCATATAATTGTTTACCAATTTCCATACTTTTTTAATTGAAATGGCTGGAGCTCAGTTCCTCATAGACATTTTAGTTATATTGGAGATCGTTTACCTCTCCCAGAAACCTTAATTGGTTTTCGCAAGGATTGTTTTGAGGGAAACAGCGCCTTCTCCCAATCCTTAAGCGCCTGCATCGCAGAATAATCGGTCAGATCCAAATGAAGGGGAGAAATTGAAACCATTTGATTGGAAACGGCCTCATGATCAGAATGATTCCCTCTGGCCCATGATTCTCGTTGTCCTGCTATCCAAAAGTATCGATTCCCCCTAGGATCTGTCTTTTCGACCACGGGATTGAGATAACGTCGCTGGCTTAAACAAGTCATTCGGATGCCGGCAATCTGCTCCAATCGACCACTCGGAATATTCATGTTTAGTATGGTTTCTTCAGGAAGACCGCATTCTATTACCCGTTTTGCAACCAAATAGGCAAAATGGCCTGCGACAGCATAGTTGCATTTTGGTAAGCCTTCCAGGGAAATGGCAATAGAAGGGATACCATGAAGCATACCTTCAATGGCACCGGCAACCGTCCCGGAATTAGTCACGTCATCACCCAAATTCCATCCATTATTGATACCTGATACCACCAATTTTGGCAGGCGGGCCGTTAAAAGATGACACACAGCTAGTGTCACGCAATCCGCTGGGGTCCCATTAACGGCATACCATCGTTTTTTCAGAGAACGCAATCTCAATGGTTTATGCAATGTCATCGACCGTCCAACCGCATTTTGGGTTTTCTCTGGAGCCACAACCCAAATTTCCCCTAACGGGCGCAATGCCTCAGCTAACACTTTGATACCAATAGCATTTATTCCGTCATCATTCGTAATAAGAATGATAGGCCTGGAAGGAGAAACAAGCATTTAAACCCATTAATTTATCAGGAGCCTGTCCTAACCGACAGACTTTCCATTTATCTATCCTTAAATTTTCCTAATGGCAAAGAAAAGCCCGCCCCAATTATCCTTGGGACGGGCTTTGGTCTCCCCATCTTTGCTATATTGCCAACCCTAAATGCTTTTCATAAATTGAGCAACCGCTGCTGGATCCACTGTCCCCATAATATGAGATTCTGGAACCGTGTTCGACTTTTTCCCGGTTAACCCACATTCAACCTCATCAGTTATCATCTCAACCGGCATGGACATCCCTCCGTAGACATGTGGACCGGCCACAATTTTTGCGTTGGAAAACCCATAAATTGCCGTAGCCACATCTTTGGCCAACCATCCGACATAATTAAACTCGGGAATAACAATAAGCTTGGCCTTGCCACATAACTCCCTTAGTTCGTTTGTTGGGAAAGGTCGCAAGGAACGAATTTTAATTAATCCTGCCTTAATACCTTTTTCTTTACATTGGCGGACCGCTTCGCGGGACTGTGCCGCAGCACTTCCCGAAGCAATAAGAAGAACATCTGCGTCCTCCACATCCTGAGCTTCTAACAATCCATCCATATAATGATTAATATATTTCCGTGAACGTTCCACCCCAGCCCATACTTCCTGCTGCCACACCGCGTGAATGTTGTAGGCCATAAAATTAGACTTTTGAACTGGAGCATCACGTGACAATCGTGCTGGCGGGTTCTCCGCATCTAAAACCGGGACCGACCCTCTGTAAGGATCTCGAGCTGGGAGCTTGAGCCCACGATCCTGCATTGCACAATATCCTCGAGCATGAGTCACAAAAAAGCCATCACAACAGACCCCTACTGGAAGGGTCACATCATTTTTTTCGCTGATAATAAAACCCTTCATAATAAAATCGAAAAGGTCCTGTTGATTTTCTGCGTGAAAGACCAACATTCCGCTGTTCAAAAGATAGGCAATTTCAACATTGTCGGGTTGGATAGCCAATGGAGCATTGACGACCCTGCAGGTAAACATGCAAACGGCGGGAAGGCGGTGACCAGCCCACGAGACGATGGGCTCAAGGCCTCGCAATGTTCCAGGACCAGCTGTGGCTGTAAAAGCTCGAACACCTGCGCGGGAGGCGCCAGCAATTGCTGACATAACGCCATATTCTTCCTCCCCCCGGTAAAACTCCTTCACATATCCTTCCCCATACAAGACTCCGATTAATTGTAACGTTTCACTTTGTGGGGTAATGGGATAGGCCACGGACATATCTACATTTGATCGCCTCACCGCCTCTTTGGCACATTCACTCCCAGTAATGAATTCCCGTTCACGAGGAGCCTCAAAAAACATATATTCAGCAGAAACTTCCCGCTGGCGCTTGGCATCTCCATGAGGATCTTTTCTTCCCTTTTCGGAATCAACGGATGGTGCTACTGGGGCACTGGTAATTGGATCACCTTGGGGATTTGTTTTAACTTCTGATTCAAGGGCTTCGCTCATAGTTTTACCCCCTTATTTCTTAAGTAAAATATCATACAATACACTCACGCTTCTCTTTGCATATTCTCAGCTTTATGGCCAAACTGTGCTGCATGTCCATCAACGGGGCTTTCAATACTGAAATCCAAAGGATTGGTGTGTGTTTTGCCACCATGAACTTTGGATTGCAATCCAGTAAAACGAACATTATTGCTATCTTCTGGCAATTTAATCCCCATTTCTTCCCTCACCCTCTTAAAGACCGCTGCGGCCCTTCGGATCTTTGCCGCATCAGAATCTCGAACGGTGAACATGGCATCCTCATGTCCTTGTTCCGCGCAAATAGCAGAAGTCCAGCAGTTGGTTCCGGCTCGAATCATCTTGAGAGTCAAGTTGGCATAGTGACAGTGCACACCAATAAAAATACAGGCTTCAATCTTATTCCCCCAAATCGTGAGATTGGGATGATTAGGGTTAATGACTTCTTCTGGCTCAACCTTTGGATACTTAGGTCTGTAGTCTGGCATTGGAATTATTAATACATCAGGAATTTGGGCCGCTAACTCCAAGACCGCCTTCGCCTTATCAGCAGCATGGTCGTTCCAAGCCCATAAAACCATCGGCCCAGGGAATATGGTGGCATTTTTCCTTGTGAACATCGAATGCGCCATAGCTTCCATAGCCCGTTCTTCCTCAACAATATGCCCAAATTTGAGGCCCATTCCTGAGTCTGGCGGCAGGACACCTAGCTCTGCAGCTGATGGAGGATGGAAACCTTGTGGCCCTGGAGCCACGATTGCTTCTTCTAACTCTTTCGTAAATTCCACGTTGGACTCCGATTGATGAGTATGAAATGACTGGAGAATGAAAAGGTTTTGTTATATTATCCCTTAAGCGGACTAGCAAGGACCGCTTTGGTATTTTTTTCCAAGTAGGAAATATTTTCAGTGAGTGCCGCATCTCCGATTTGATCGATCATTTCCATTTTAATAGCATGATGCTTGGCCATGTTATCACATACCCAAACGCATTGTGCGCAACCCTTACAACGATCTACGGCTACATAAGCCGATCCGTACTTTAACCCCCTGTCCTTTCCCGCCTCCGTATCATACTGAATCGTATTGGCTTCTGGACAATATTGGGTACACAACTTACAGCTGGTTGCAGCACAAATATCTATATCTATATTCGCAACAAGATACATCGCTCTCCCCTTTCAATTCTCTCGTTTTATTAGACCGAAGTCTTCGCTGCAGCAGCTGTTTGGTCGGCCATTGAGGAACCTCCTGCAGACCATCCATGCTCAATTGCGTAATCCCACGCCGCTTTCACTACTGCCAAATTTTTCTCAATAAGCTCCGCTTTCTTTTTAAACTTTCTTTCCACCACACTGTCCAATGCAGCAGTTCCACCTGACACCACAAATCCTTTTCCGAGAAATCGATCTTTCACCGCTGTACCCGTGGCCTCTAAGTTTGAAAGCCCCGTAATGGCCCCGATCGCCCCAACCATCGCCATATTGGTGGCTAAATCAATTCCCGCTACATCTAACGACATCTGGGTGGCTGGAATGTAATATATTTTCGCATTGAGGTCTTTCAATTCCGCCGTTTGATCCGGATCAAGATTCATCGGTGTATTGCTATTGATAAGAACGACGCCCTCCTTTTTTAACCCATAATAAAAAGGATTCGTGTAACTCTTTCCATGAGTGATGCACTGTGGATGAAAGACCATGAGAATGTGGGGGAAGGTAATTTCTCCAATTTCATATATTGGCTCATTCGAGACCCGCACATAACTTTCCACAGGAGCCATTCGCTTTTCAGACCCATAAAACGGAACGATTGTGCTTTCCCCTCCAGCATTAATGACCGCTGTACTAAAGATGTGGGATGCAGTCACCACGCCCTGACCACCAACTCCTGCCATACGAATGTTATAACGAATAGCCATTTTCAACCTCCATTTTCATACCTTGTCACGGTAAGGGTAGTAAGGGCATCCAAACCAAGTACACAAACTCGGGGTAAATCCTTACCCTTTAGTTACTGCAGCCGCAGGCTTCGGGAGATATTCTTTGTACCCATACAATTCCCCTAAATACTGCTTGGCTTCGTCTGTAAGATATTCCGAGAATGCGTAACGATCATTCTCGACATCTTTTGCATCCTCCATCACTTTATCTGTTGGAATTGCATATTCAATATTACAGGAGGTATAGGCTTGGATATACGTTGGACCTACTTCCCGTGCAATCAAGACCGCCTTTTTAATGACACTTTCCACTCTTCTTGGATTATTAGGAACCACCGTCGCCACATACGCACACCCTGCAACCTTAGCCATCCCTAACATATCCATCTTTTCAAATTTTTTCCCTAGAGGGGCCATCTTCAAAACTTGGCCCTTGTTGGTCATTCCACTTTCTTGACCACCGGTATTTCCATACACTTCGTTATCCAACATGATAGTCGTAAACTTTTCTTTTCGAAACCAGGAATGCAAAGTTTGAGCAAAACCAATGTCGGCCATTCCCCCATCACCCGCCATTACAACAACATCTTTGGGACGATCTCCAAACCTTAAGCGAAGCCCACGAGACAACCCACTGGCCACTCCATTTTGATCCCCGTAATTTCCATAGACAAAAGGAATAGCTGCCTGAGAAATGGCTAGCCGCCCGCATCCAGCCGTCCCAACTGTGATCGTATCTTCTGGATTTGGAAATGCAATCATTGCCAAGCGGATAAACAACGTCATCGCGCACCCCGCACACATAGGATGCTCCTCCAGGATCTCTTTAAACGTTCCCACCTGCGAAACCGAGGTCTTTTTTCCAAATGGACCATGCTCAACCATGTCTCTATATTCTTTTGGCATGAATTTTCCGAAACCGGGCGTGAATTTTACATAATCGAGACTCATATCGGGCCTCCTCCTTGGTTAAAAACAAAAATAACCATCACCATCGTTGTATTTAAAACAGAATTCCTGCTAGGTAAAATCCCCCAGCGGAACAAGAAACTAACAAAGAAAATAAATTATTGTCAATTTAACCGATAAACTTAAATTTCCAATCAAAATTCCTAGGATGTCATGAGCATTTCATAAGTATTCACAACATGCCAGAATTCCTCAATGTTTATTAAGGTTAATCTAGGCAATTGTTTTAGATATTTCAACAAAAAAGAAGGCCCACACTCTATAAAAGAAGACCCAGTCTCAAACCAAACAGCTTAGGTCTTTTGTCCCAGGTTTTTCACAGGAAGATGAAAATTGAAGTTTAAAAAGAAAAAGGGACAAGCAAGCCTGGCAGATTCCTAAGGATCCCCTCAAGCTTGATGGCAGACTAATCCAAAATGTAATGGATAGGATCTACAACTTTATCATTCACGGCTACTTGATAGTGAAGATGGGGCCCCGTTGAAAACTTCCCCGTGCTCCCGACCAAGCCGATAAGATCGCCTCTACGAACTTTGTCACCATACTTCACATGGATTTTGGACAAATGTCCATAGGTCGTCTCAATGCTGTACCCGTGGTCGATGCGAATGAATTTCCCCATCCGACCATCATAGGCAGCGACAACAATTTTCCCCGCTGCCGGAGATCGAACCTCGGTACCGGTAGGAGCACCGATATCAATTCCCGCATGCAAGGCTTTTTTACCTGTGAAGGGGGAGACCCGAGGACCAAACTTTGAGGTCAGAGCACCTTTAACTGGCCAGATTGAAGGGATTGAGGCCCATTGATCGGCTTTTTGCTGAGCTGCAGCAGAAAGCTCTTCCAGAATTTGGCTTTCCAATTCAGTTTGTTGATTTAGCCACTCCAGCCCAGCCTTAATCTCGGTTATTTTTCGATCCATGGTCGAATTTAAACCAGCACCTTCCGGGGACATCCTGGTTTTTTCCATTGAAGGCACTAACTCCCAAGATGCTTCCTGTACCCCATCATACGGCAACTCCTCATAAGGCAATTCCTCTCCTCCCTGCCCAGGAAGGCCAGTAGGCAAACCCTGAATCTCATCCGCCTCAAGACCAAACATGGTTTGAAGCTTCCGATTGAGAGTCTCTAACGCCAACATCCGCCTTTTCATTCCATCTACTTCCGTTGAAAAGTTGCTGGTTCGAGCACGTGAGGTCGTTAATTCCTTTTTTATTTCTCCCAATTCACTCAGTTGGCTCCATTGGTAAACATAATGCGTGATCACCCCCCCCTGAACGAGCAGCAATACTAATCCCATAATAATTCCATACCTCACAAGAGATTTTCGGAATTTTAGGCGCCAGGGATTTGAGCGGGCTCCACGAAAGATTATGACCGTCAACGTATCTTCAGACTCTTTCATAAATTCACCAAAATTATAAAATATAAGGGCATCTGATTTTTTATTATTGCAGAGATTATGTCCAAAAACACTTTCACTTACTCTTCAGTCATACCGACTCGACCTTGGTTGAATCTCGAATCCAAGCTAAATACTCTTCACTTCCAAGTTGAATAGGAAGGGCAATGATTTCAGGAATCTCATAACTATGATTGGCTTTCACCATAAGCACCAATTGGTCAAACGCCTGTCTCACAGTTTTTACCAAAAGCAAATATTCCCGTTCCTCAGTAATTTGCCCATCCCATTTAAAAATTGATTGCACGCCTGGAATGACATTGACACAGGCGGCTAATCCGTTCTTAACCAATATCTTTGATAGGCTGATTGCCTCTCCTTCAGAACCCACCGTCACCATTACAACGATTTCTTCCATCTGAAAATAATACCAAGCGCCTGAAATTTTGAATGAAAGAATTGGATCTCATGAATTCACGAGGAACAACAGCGTACATCCCTGCAAAATGTCAGTGTTTCCTAATCATTATCGGCCGTTTTTTCAATTCCTGAAACTTAAAATAATCTTCTGCTTGCCAAATATCAACCACAAATTTCATATTTTCTCTCGATTCCTCACATGACAATAATATCAATCACTTAGCGTGGCAATAGCCGATTGGGGTCTTCGTTGGCCAAGCCAATCAAATCTGCCATTGCAGGTTTTAGGGCCTCTTGCATGGCCTCAGGATAACTTTCGACAGCATTCTCAAGACCATAATACGGTCCATCAAGCTGCTTCCCTTCGAATTCCATTGTCATATTCCATAACACCTTCGACGGATCATTTAGGGGGGTTAATCGAAGGTCAAGCTCCAGAGCGGTGGTGGTTTCACTCATGGGAAGGCCTAACATCCAAAAAACCACTCCAACGGGAGCGAATAGATACGAGTACAATCGCCTGCTCCAGTCGGTAGAACGCAGACGACCTCGAAAGGCCAAGTCCGCGGGTTGCTGTCCTTCATCTTTGGCAAAATCAACTGAGGAAAAAATTTCTGCATGCTTTAATTCCGCAACGATGGATTGAGCAAGATCATTAGTCGGATCAAACTTGACCAAATCGACCTCTTCAGGGTTGGGTACGGCCTCAGGGCGTTGATATCGTGTATCCCCATAGGGGACTAGAGGGATAGCGGCCTTCCAATATTCCTCCTTTACCTCATTTCCCCTCAAATCTTCTAAGGGAAGAACAATAACGTTAGCCGGGATTGTCGCGGCAGCTTTTTCGTTCAGATATGACCCGGTAGAGGCCGGGGGGTATTGCCATTCCCGTTTCCCAAGACAGCCTGTTACGATAGAGAAACAGAGAAATACCAATAGTGACAGGCAAATGCGAGAGACCCTCATGTAAATGCTCCTTTCAAGTTTGTCAATGCTCTTGGCATAAAAACTCTGCAGCCAACAGTCCAAGAGGATCCATAAAAATTTTCTGGCAATTTTTTGAGAATGGCATCTCTTTTCTTCAAAAAATGATTCTTTGACCCTCTTTTCTCTTTATATCAGTATTTTTACTCAGCGCCCCATAAACGACATACATCTAGCAAGTACACCTTAGAAAGGCAACAAGGCTTTTCCTTAAGAAAACCCTCTTTATGTATTGGCATTAGCCAGAGGCCTCTTGAACAAAAACATGGGGGAAGAAAATTCAAACCTGCATCAGCATGACCATGTCAGGAAGGAAAGCCGCCTGCCCGACCAAGGTGTTCCTGGAATTCTGCATATGAACGAGCCACAGGGAATTGGGGAAATTCCTGGATAATCGAATCAGGAGGACAGAAAAAAAATCCGGCGTCGGCCTCCTTTAACATTGAAACATCATTATAGGAGTCTCCTCCCGCCAACACTCTGAACCCGATACCTTGCATCGCACTGACAGCATGTCGCTTTTGATCATGTTGGCGTAAGAAATAATCCGTGATAAACCCATGGGAATCAACTCCCAACGTATGGCAAAAAATCGTTGGAAATTCGAGCTTCTTCATAAGTGATCCTACAAACTCATAATAGGTATCCGACAATATAATAATTTGACATCGTTCACGCAGCCACGCCATAAAATCAGGAACTCCAGGGAGGGGAGAAATGGTACTGGCAACTTCCTGAATATCCCGAAGCGTAATGCGATGCGCTTTCAGGACTTCCAGTCGTTTTTTCATTAACACGTCATAGTCGGCAACATCCCTGGTGGTCAGGCGTAGCTCTTGAATGCCAACTTTATCCGCCAAAGCTAGCCAGATTTCAGGAAATAACACCCCTTCCATATCCAAACAGGTAACGACCGGCTGCGCCATCAAGACCTCTTCTCGTGATATTCTTTAAAAATGTTCACAGCAACCCAAAATTCAATGGATCATAAAAGAATTCCCAGGTTAGCCACAACTAAAAAAATCACGGATTGACCAAAACCCTGTTGCTGGGTGCTGTCACTTCCAGAAAGTGAAGCTCCCCCAGCAAGTTGGGGGACATCTTTAAATTATATTTTTTATTTACCACTGCGCATCCCTCCCCTCAACAAGCTGAGGGGATATCCTGCGCTGTTTTTATGAAAAAGAGGTGGAAGGAATTAAAACAATCCAAGAAGATCTTTCGGATTTTCACAATAAAAGTCAGGGCGTAATGCTGCAACTTTTTCTCGGTTCCCATACCCATACCCAACGGCACAAGCCCGAATTCCCGCGGCCTGGGCTGCCCGCACATCATTCGTACTATCCCCAATCATCACCGCATCAGAAGGATCGACGCCCAATCCCTCAAGTGCCCGGAGTAACATCACCGGCTCCGGCTTCAATTCCATCGTATCCCGGGGAGCTTCAACATGATGAAAGAGATCCTGTGCATGTAATCCATCCACAATTGAAAGGGTATACTCTAAGGACTTGTTGGTTACAATGGCTTTTCTTCGGTCCTGATAGTGATGAAGCACTTCCCAAATTCCAGGATAAAACCGTGTGGTTTCCACGCAATGCTCGAGATAATGTTTTCGAAAAATCTCTAAAGCTTTTTCATATTGATCAATATTTTCTTCCCCCACGGATAACCTCAATAACCGCTTCACCCCATCACCCACAAAACCAAAGATTTCTTCCCGTGACCGTAAAGCCAAGCCCAAATCCTTCAGGGTCAGGTTTACCGACGTGGCAATATCTATTTTCGAATCGATCAAAGTCCCGTCAAAATCAAAAAACAACACTTCCGCACGCCAAGTAGTCATTTCTGAGCATCTTTCTCATTTTTAAGTTCTAATTGTTTTATTAATGAATTAAACAGAAATTTCCTTTTCGGCTCAGATTCATTTAACTCCGACCAACGAACAAAGTCGACCAGACGTTGACGGCCCACATGTGGAGGCAATTGAGGCCCAACAATTTGCCATCGGTCCCCAACCGCTTTCAGATGAAAATGTTGTATTTCACGGTGGGGATTGGTCACAAACGTTACGCGTTCCCAATGCATCGTACCCAACACTTCAAAGATCACGGGAATTTTTGCCTCTAGGCCGTTTAGAATTTCCCATTGCGACACATCATCCACCATTTCATATCGAGAAATCACGACAACCTGCCCCCAGACGGGTTCTTCCAGCCAAGCCACAAAGGGCCTTACAACCTGCCAGGTATGCGCCTCCAACCGAACACCTTTTTTATCGAGGGAAAGAAATTTCTGTAAAATTTTGGCAGGATCTTCAGTGATGTGGCCGCTTATGGCCTGAAGATTGGTTGCTCCGAATACCACAATACCCGAAACACACAGGAAGACCCGAACGGGCCACGACAACAGGCTCACAATGAATTTGGGATTGGCAATTGAGCGATGACCACACAAGAACCACCGAGGCAAAAACGAATTATCCTTTAAACAGGATAACC
>JAUIKP010000527.1 GCA_030430725.1 Nitrospiria bacterium | reverse complement strand
GATCACTCCCTGTGGCGGCAGTTTTGGGATGTGGCATTTGCCGGGGCGAGTCTGCTCCTGGCTGTCGTATTCGGCGTCGCCTTGGGCAACCTCATTCGCGGCGTACCCTTGAATTCCGAAGGCTATTTCTTCGTGGCGCTCTGGACAAATTTCATGACAGGACCGGAGCCGGGCATACTGGATTGGTTTACCATCCTCATGGGAATTACAAGCGCGGTGATCCTCGCCATGCACGGCGCCAATTTCCTGGCCATGAAAACGGAGGGCCCGTTGCGGGATCGGGCACGACGTGCGGCCCGGCTGACTGGATCGGCCGTGATTATTCTGGTCGGGCTGGCCCTGATCTCCGTTCCCTTTGTCCAACCGTTATTCTATCTCAACTATGCCGCCCATCCCATCGGATACATCTTCCCGGTGCTCAACATAGCGACGCTGTTGTCGGCTCTCGTGATACGAAGGCGCAATTGGGATGGGGGAGCATTTTCCGCCACGAGTCTTGTGATTCTCTCAATGCTGGCCAGCATAGCCTGGGGGTCCTATCCGAACATCCTGATTGCGACCAACGATCCTGCCAACAGCCTGACCGTGACCAACGCCACCGCTGGCGTCTATGGCATGCAAATCGGCCTCTGGTGGTTTCTGGCCGGATTCCTTCTACTCATTGGCTATCAAGCCTGCGCGCATCAGGCGTTTCGGGGAAAGGTCAAACTCGGGACACACTAAGTCTGCCCATTCTGCCTGTTCACTTCACACCCGCTTATTCTTGACTTGTCTCTTCTTTGCACGTTGTGCCACCCCTGTCCTGAGGGATGGACAGATCTCGAAACAGTTATTCGATTTTTCTTTCAAAGGAAGAAACGGCAAGGGGTTGATGCGCTCATCGAAATAGACGGAAATTGGCAAATCCCATACCGGGAAGGATACTAAAAGATTTGTGATGAGGTCTTTCAGCCGGGCAAAATGCGGTATGGTGGATGCTTGTGATATTGGGATTCTTCTTTTCTGAAAAAGAGGTACAACCCCCTAACAAAAAATGGGGGCTTCTCCATACAAGAAGCCCCCTAAACCCATGTTCTCATACATGAACCCTTACACCTTAATGCTCAAATACAATCCCCCTTTTCCTCGATGGATAAAGATCAACGCGGACGAATTCTCCTTCAAATGAGAAACCACCTTCACGAAATCTTCTTCCGAACGGACTGGCTTGCGGTTGATTTCACTGATCACATCACCCTGAGCAAGTCCTGCCCGTGCGGCATAACTTCCCGGCGCGACATCCATAACCACTACCCCGTTTACATTTTCTTCTACCCCTAATTGCTCGGCCATACCAGGGTTGAGATTCTGAACAGCCACCCCGGCAAGCGGTCCTTCCGTCATGCCCATTTGGCCTGTTTGTGCCACCTGGACAGGCTTCTCTTGTTCACGAATCTCCGTCTTCAGGGTATGCTTCCGACCATCCCGGATCACCACCATCTTCACTTCCGTTCCGATCGTGGTCCTGATGACATGATGCTGAAGATTACGCGGATCCAATACGGGCTTGCCCTGATATTCGACAATCACATCACCTCGTTGAAGGCCTGCCTTGTTTGCAGGACTTCCAGGAACAACGTTCGTGACCAGGGCACCCTTGGATTGATCCAGTTTAAACGAGTCTGCGAGATCCGTCGTGACGGCTTGTATACCGACCCCCAAAAATCCACGCACAACTTTTCCGTTACTGACCAAACTGTCATACACCGGTTTAGCAAGATTGGTGGGAACCGCAAATCCCACCCCCTGGTACCCGCCTGATTGTGAAAAAATTGCGGTGTTAATTCCGACCAGTTGCCCTCGCGTATTCACCAACGCGCCCCCGGAATTCCCCGGATTGATCGCCGCATCGGTCTGAATAAAATCTTCATACTGAGTAATGCCCATGCCTCCTCGACCTAATGCGCTGACAATTCCCAGCGTGACGGTGGAATTCAGTCCAAAAGGATTGCCGACCGCCAGGACATATTCTCCAACTCGAAGCTCGCCGGAATTTCCCCATGGAACATATGGTAGATCCGTCCCGTCAATTTTAATAACGGCTAAATCAGTCTGAGGATCAAGGCCGATCACTTCTCCCGTGAATTCCCGATTATCCGGAAGAGTCACCATGATTTCCTTGGCCCCATCCACCACATGGTCGTTCGTCAACACATATCCATCACTAGAGATAATGACACCGGAACCGGCTCCCTGCCCTTCCGGAGCGCGAGGCCCATTGGGCCTGTTCGGTATTCCGGGCCTCTCCGGCATTCCTGGCAGACCGAAAAACTCTCTCAGCGGATCAGACGGTATTCCCGACATGGGCACCGGCGCTTCTTTTCGAACCGTAATATTGACCACTGCGGGGGTCACCGCCTGGGCAATGTCAGCAAATCCTCCTTTATCCATATTTGGGGGAGATCCCACGGATGCAGGATCTGCCGGATGGGA
>JAUIKP010000526.1 GCA_030430725.1 Nitrospiria bacterium | reverse complement strand
GCTCACTCTGGACAGGGGCAACATGGTTCATTTCCTTTTTTGCTCCCTGATTCCATCCAACGATGTTTGGGGTTGAGAGGGCACCATTTTTCCGCTGGAAGGGAAATTGTAACATGCAATTTACACTGTGGATGGAGTAAAAGCCCGACTATCGAGTCGGCAACACAGATCGGAACATTAGGGAAAGAAGCAACACATCGGGGAAGGGCCTTGAGGCCATGGGGTAGGTAAGGGGGTGAGGCCGACAGGTTTCTCCGCAAGAATGGATGTTCTGTGCCGACCTCACCTGTACATCATTTAGTCAGGGCTTTGACAGTTTGTTTCGCCACGCTGTTTGCACAGTCGCCAGCGAATTTTGGCCGCCCAATAGTCAAAGATATTTTCCACGTCAGCCCAGTAGCCGAATCCTTTCGTAAGGGTCTTACCGCCCGCTCGCCGGTCAATACCTGCGCCCAAAATTTTCCCGGATTGCGAATCGACCAACCTGACCTCGACACTGGCCCCACCTACAAACGCGTGAGTACCTGAAGCCAGTTTCTTTCCTTCGGAGGCAATGTGAGAAACGGGATGAAGGGTGGAAATCGTATCCAATACCGGCATCCCATGCTCCACATCCGAGAGGGCGGTTGAAAGTCGCATCACTTCCGGTCCAGATTCCTGGACAAGGGTATAATCCTTAGATAACTCGGCAGAGAGTTTTTGATAGAACAAATTGGCAAGGTCTCGAACATCCTCAGGAGGCACCACCCCTGTATCTTTGGCCACGGAATCTTTTCCGAGCCAAACGGTTACCGGGTCAAGCATGATTTTATTGTATGTTCTCCATCGAGCGTCGGGGTTGAGATAGACCAGGTTGGCTTCTCCCTCTTTTCCTGGTTTCATCAGCGGATACGTATTGACTAGAAAACCCGTTTGTCCTACATCGCCTTCCACTTGATAGGTTTTGGCACAGCCTCCGCTCACCAAGGCCAATCCAAGCACGCCGACAAGGACCTGCAAGCTTCTCATAATTCCTCCTTTGACCTCACCCCAACATCCCGAAGGGTGAGATGAATTTTGTTGTCCATTCATGAATAGCTATTCTCTTCACAACTTACCTTCCGGATGTTTTCAGGTAAGCAGACTGACGATTTATACATTCAAAATTTCAGTTCACTGAAGGGCGTGCTCGCCAAATCCTTATCCTGGCAAAAAGAAAATACCATACCGAGATCGTTAAAATCACGTCCCGCGCAGGCCTTTTTAATTAGAGGACTATTTTTCTCTTTATCCTCTGAGGGAGTATTTTCCGGCACGGATTTCCCCTTGGTATGAAAAACGGACAATCATGTTTTCTTGTGCAACCCACCTCTTTCCCATCATCCTGCGACTTTTACGAAACTCGGGAGCGGCCTAGGTCGGAATCCGGACGAATGTGGCAACCGTGGGTCAGTAGCATTTGGAAAGATCAATGCGATTATGGTTTCTTCCCCTTGAGGTTTGCCATATACGAAAGGCATGTTGACGAACTGAGCACGCATTGTGGAGGTGTCAAGGAAAGGCCATGAGGAGGCGACAAGAGACATGCGTGGTGCATCAATGAATTGGAATATGCTTCATCGGTAAAGGATAATGGGTTTGGGGTGGGAGATCGTCACCCTTATGAACGGGTGGCAGAAGGAATGAACATGAGAAAGAGTTTGTCATGAAAAAAGAAATGATTTGAGTGATGGTGGAACGGTACTTTGCCAATTCGGTCTGACGTTTGGGACCTTGGGGGCTCTCAAGAAATCATGAATCAGGAGGCCAAAACCATGAAGGAAAAAAATCTCTTTGCGATGTTTCTTTGTGCACAAAGAACACCTCTGATGAGTCTGTGGGTATGGGGATTGTTGGCTATGAGTTTCCTGATCAGTCAAGGCCTTGGAATAGACTCTAGTTCTCGGGCATGGGCGGAAGATGATCTGGTTGATGAACAGGAGGAGCAAAACGTTGCCAATCAAGCTGAGTTGGTGATTCTCGATTTAGTAGCTAATAACAAATGGTTTAACGGACATGCAAAGGAAGCCAAAGCCGGTTTTATCGCTCCCCAATTGTATCGAGGCCGGGTGCTGACAGGAGGAAGTGGTGTGCTTCTCGTTCGCCGGGAAAACGGCTGGTCCCGAAAAGCGTTTTACAGGGTGGAAGTTCCTGATTTAGGTTTACAGTTAGGATCTGATCGAGTTGCGATCGTGCTTCTTATTAATACCCACCTGGGTTTGACTTCTTTTTATAGCGGAAGCTTTATCTTAGGCAGTGATTTGCGTTTTACCAGGGGACCGATGGCCGGCGACCCTTGCATCGGCGATCTCAAGGGGGATGTGGTGGCCTTTACCAAATTACAGTCCCAAAAAACGTATACAGATCTTCCGGTTCAAGGAGTACGCATTGCAGTTTCCAATGATTTCAACCAAGCCTATTATGGCAGGTCCTTCCAACCTAAGGAGATTATCAGTGCCAA
>JAUIKP010000525.1 GCA_030430725.1 Nitrospiria bacterium | reverse complement strand
TCCCAAGGGAAAAAGGTCGGCGTGCTGGCCGTGGATATCAGCAGCTCCTTAACCGGCGGCGCTATTCTGGGAGATCGCATTCGCATGCAGCACCATTCGTTGGATGAGCGTGTCTACATCCGGAGCATGGGCACGAGAGGACACCGGGGTGGCCTGGCCCTGGCAACACAGGACGCCATTCGCGTGCTCGATACGGCCGGGTTTGATGTCGTGCTGATTGAAACCATCGGGATGGGACAAGAAGAGGGTGAAATTGCCCAGATAGCGCAAACGGTGATGGACGTCGTCGCACCCGGTCTTGGCGATGACGTGCAAGCTATGAAGGCAGGAATTTTTGAGATTGCCCATATCGTCGTCGTCAACAAGGCCGATCATCCTGGTGCCCACGAAACCCTTCAGTCCTTGCGGGAATGGGTGCCACAGGTGTTGCTGGTGACCGCCACGACAGGAGAAGGCATTCCATCGTTGGTGGAGGCCATTACCAGCTACCAACAGTCCCAAGAAGTTGAGGCTCCCGTTTCCGGTTGAACGAGCATATTCCCTTAGGTTGTGCTTCCATTAGGTTCAAAGTCGTTGTGTTGGCGGAAGACAGGAGAAAGGCAATGCCGTGGTTCCTGGATCTATTCGCTACTCCGCTCCTGGTTTACTCTGGTAGTTGGACGCCTGCCACCTGCCTCTGGGCGGACGCTGGAATCAATCGGCGGGCCTTGTCTGAGCCCAGCGAGTTGGCCCGCCCTCCAAGTCGTGGCGTCCGCCCAATCTGATTAGCCAGGTGGGGCGTCAATGGTTTTGGGTCCTTTTGCCGAAACAAAAGGGCCTCGGCTGCCGGGCCGAAAATCGGCGACTTAAAAACCACGACTCATGCAACCTGCACCACGTCAACGACATTCGTTCTCACATTTTGATATATCCGAGGATCGCGGGTTTTTGCCTGTCACGGATCCCCTCGCTTCTTGTTCTCTTTGCCCTGATCTGGAATGGCTCGGCGGACAACTGCCCAAGTTGCTGGCCGCCCGCCAACTCCGGAACACCATCCACACGATGCAGGAACTCATTCCCTGCAAGAAGGACGGCTGGACCGTCGACATTTACCAATACGCCAATCGCATTCTTTCTTTTGCTGCGCATGGCTACATTTGGGAAAATCCGGACCACCCCCTCGACCGTCTCCCGGCCAACCTGGCCGTACCCTGGTGTGAAGTGTCACGCCGGTTAGGCCGACCTCCCGTTTTGTCGTATGCCTCCTACGCCCTGAACAACTGGCGTCGTCTCGATCCTAAACGCCCCATCGAACTCGATAATGTCGTATTGCTGCAAAACTTTCTGGGTGGATTGGATGAAGAGTGGTTTGTGGCCGTCCACGTGGACATTGAAGCGAAAGCGGGTCCGGCCATGGCCGCCATTCTTCGCGCGCAGGAAGGAGCGGAACGGGATCATGCCGATGAGGTGACCAAAGAACTCATGACTTTGGCTTCGACTATGGAAGGCATGTGCCTAACACTGGATCGCATGCCCGAGCGGTGTGATCCCTATATGTATTATCACCGCGTGAGACCGTTTATTCACGGCTGGAAAAACAATCCGGCCATGCCCAATGGGCTCGTGTATGAGGGTGTGGAAGAGTACCGGGAAGAACCGCAATATTTCCGGGGAGAAACCGGAGCCCAAAGCTCAATTATTCCAGCGCTGGATGCCGCCCTTGGGATCACCCACGCCGAAGATCCCTTAACCGTGTATCTCGCCGAGATGCGCCAGTACATGCCGCCTGCCCACCGCGCCTTCCTCGAACGGTTGGAACATCAGCAGGACCATGCCGGCCGTCCCTTACTGTCCGGATATATGATGGATCACAAGCCCCACAAGCTCGACTTATGGCAAGCCTATCACGAATGCGTACAACTTCTGGCACGGTTTCGGGCCACACATCTGGACTATGCCGCAACCTATATTCATCAGCAAAGCGAGAAACAATCCACCAACCCCACCTCCGTAGGCACCGGCGGCACCCCGTTTATGGAATATCTGAAGAAGCACCTGGAAGAAACGAAGTCAATCGGGCAGTGATTCAACATACGAATCACTTGTTGAGCCGACTGAATCACTTCATCTTTTCGAATAGGTTGAGAGGAAGTTAATCCGTGTCGACTGGATAAAATAGAACCCACGGAGTCAGCGGTGGCGGAAGCGGGACCACAGAGGGAAACGTCTGATGCAATCGGTTTTCGGGGCCAACTTGAAGGTTCTCTCATCTCGCTGGTCCTTCGAATATGCCCCGAAAAATGAGATCAAACTCCTTTACCTGCATGGGGGCGCCGTTGCTACTGATTGTCTGCTCTCCACAACAACTAAGGACTTCATCTCGCGTGGCTACCTTGTTGCAAAAATCCTGCGCTTGAGAAGGTTTGTCTGTCCCCGTTATGTGGGCAGGGTAATATTCCTCAATCGCGCCCCGTTCGAGTACGAAGACATCGTCGGACCGCAACATCTCCAGC
>JAUIKP010000524.1 GCA_030430725.1 Nitrospiria bacterium | reverse complement strand
CGTTCGCCATGCGGGTATGATCACGCCTCCTTCCTGTACCTATCCGTTCCGGTAATTTAGAGCTTGCCGGACGGGCATTATTTTGAATGTCCCTCGGAATTTATTCCTTCCTCGCTTCTTAAGTCCCTGAAATGAAGAAACCTATAAATTATTCAATAGACCCATCACGTCGAGAGGCTATTCATGAAGAGTTTCTTCGGCGCGCAGGCAGGATTCCATTTCTGGGCTTTGGCTTATCCTTGGATGTGTATTCTCCTGATGTCTTTGATTTATATCAGGAACTTCGACGGGAGCACATCCCTATGGGTTATCTTGAAATTTTTCATGCGGCTTCTGAAGCTTTGGAGATGGTTCGAGCCCGGCTTCCTGACATACCTTTGGCTTACCATGCCGAGGGGGTATGGGTCACGCAACCGGATTGGGATACCGCATACAATTCTCAAGAGCGATTACAGACTATCGCCTTCAATCTTCGAATGTTACAGGCTCATTGGGTCAATCAAGAATGTGCGGCCAAAGAAATGGCCGGTTTTTCATTTGGGACCTATTTGCCTCCTGTCCTTACCAGCGCTTCTGCTGACATTACGGCATACCAGGCGTGGAACGCTCAGTTGCAGCTTGATGAGTATGCTTGGGGGCTACGGGCTACCTCGCCATTGCTGCTGTTGGAGAGTCCACCATTAACTTATTTTTTGATAGGTGAAATGCCGTATTCAGAATTTTTCTCGAATATTACCGCCATGGCGCCTTGTGGGTTGGTCTTGGATCTCGGGCATGTTTGGACGGTCTATCGATATTCGGGTGCTTGGCGGAACCAGTGCCTGGAATCATTTTTCGAAGATTTTCTTGAGCAATTTCCCCTGGAGAGAGTAATCCAAATTCATATCGCTGGTCTGGATTGCCATCCGCATATACCCACACAAGTGGGGTCAGGACTATTTGATCATCCTCCGTATTGGATTGACGCCCATGAAGCTCCCATTCCGGACGAATTACTTATGCTGCTGGCTCGAGTGGTAAGGGAGCCTCGTCTACTCAATCTCAAAGGTATCGCCTTAGAGGTCGATAATAAGCCAATCCCGCTCATATGTCGGGAAATGAAGACAGTATTGACGATGATGGAGTCATTTGTGCCTGTCCCTGCCAGGATGCCTTCGCCCGCCATCAATGCCCAGAAGGTCGAACCCTTTGTGTTAGAAAACGTCGAACCCTCTCAGGAGACTCGTGAAGTATTAACCTGCCAATACAGAGAATACATGGCATTGGTCAGTGAAGTCCTGAGTGGCCGGCTGGATGTCCCTCACCAATGGGATGTTGACATGAATAAGGGGCTTCATGTGTATGCGACTGAGTATTTACCATATGAAATTGTCTCATGGGGTGGAGATGTGAGGGGAATGTTTCCCAATGTGTGTACTATGTTGGATCAATATGGGATTTCCTTGAAGCAATTCGTGGAATTTTGGTTTGCCCACCCTCGAACATCTGGTTCCGAGTATGACTTCTTCCTACGTAAAATTGATGTTTTTGTAGAATTTATTGGGCAAATATTTCCTGAGGCGAGTTCACTTGTCAAACAGGAAGCCGAACTTCTTGCTCAAGGCTATCTCCTTGCGTCTCGAGAACCATTGACGAAATCGAGACTGTAACGAGAAAAATTGGCTCTGCCTGTGACCTGATGCGTAGATGGAGTTTTGACAGATCGATTGAATGCTGGGTTGAGAGCTTCTGCTTGTCAGGAAATTAAAAGTTCTTGGCCTGAGCTGCCGCTCCGGTAGAGAGAGCTTGATGGATTTCCTGAATAAGGCGCAATTCGATGTCGGTGATTTCAGATTGCGGAGCGGAGAACATCTGCCCGTTTTTGGACAGTTTTTCAAATTCGGCACGGACCCAGATGATGGTATGATCGGAAGGTCCTTTTTCAATTGAAAGGAGGTATTGATTGCGAAAACCTGATAGTTCCAATGAGGGAGGAAGTGACGTTTTGCGATCAGTAATAAAGACAGCCTTTTGGTCTGTTTGCATGCTGGAAAGTATGGAATAGCCATTTTTCGTGAGAGCGTCTTCTATAACTTCTAAAGCCGAGGAAAAGGGAAACGGCAACTCCTGACTTTGACCACCAAGTTGATGAAGTGTAAGGTTCTTCCTCATTTGGTCCCGTTGGTTCCTGAGCCATTTGTTTTCTCCCTCCAACTTCCGATGTTCTTGTTCTAAAGTTTTAATTCTGGCTCCATCTTTTTTGGGGCTATTCGCCAGTTCGGCCATTTGAGCCTGTGCGTCACGAAGTTGTTCCTGGTATGTGACTTCTGCGTCTTGTAGCTGCGATTCATAGGATTCTGCGGTTTTTCTGGATTCTTGATTCAGCAAGTCGATTTGTTGTTGCATGACTTTGTTTCCCTCTTGGAGAGAATGAATTACCGACTCTAATTTGGTGGCCTGCTTTTTGAGCTGAATATTTTCTTCTTCAAGTCCAGAATTATTTTGGGGACAACC
>JAUIKP010000523.1 GCA_030430725.1 Nitrospiria bacterium | reverse complement strand
CAGCCATCAGCCAGATTTTCACATGACTTGCCTTTTTCTCATTACGACACATCCTTCCTGAGGCGTTAAACTGATCGAAAAACAATGAGAACATGTGCGCAAGGGATCCGCGCTTAATGTAAATTTAAAATTACATAATGTCAAGTTTAAAGTACACACTTTCATTCTTTTCCCAAGTCATAAATGCCATGGACAATTGTGAATTGCGGGGAGGTATGTCCTTAGAAACCGGAATAAGCGGTCAGATCTTAAATCACTCGACGTAGCGGCCATCTCAGCCAGATTACGAAAATACTCCGGTTGTTTTTTGTGCACGGATGCTTGCGAAATCCAATAGGGAAAAGGTCAAGAATTCTTATGGCAGCAACAAACACACGGCACGGCCCCAGCTACTACGGTAAGAATTCCGTCCCCGATCGGGACAGGAGATCGATTGCAAAAAAGAATTCGGAAAAAAATTCCCCGAGACATTATTAAAGGTCGATCGACTTCCTTGAACTCCAATTTCCACATGGGGAAGAAAGCTGGTTTCCTCGATATCGATACCCGCTTGCGTTTCTTTGTATGTTGCCGGCAATTCCCGTACTGAAGGGTAATGCTCTAGGGCATGGTCGATGGCCTGCGCCAAGGCCAGGAAGTCAGAAGATGGGGATTGAGTGTCAGCCTCAATTCTGGTTGTGAGCAGTGCATCAATACTCAGGAAGGCCCAGCCGATCACCCATGGCTTCTTCATTCTGAATACCTCCTTTGAAAAAATAGGGATATATAGATGAACCCAATCTTCCTATGATAGCATTCCAATCAAAATTCTCCCCGTGGAATGGCAGAGCAGCGACACCAATGTAGGATAGCCCGCCCCTCGCCCTCTTCACTGTCATGGCCACAGTTCCAACACTTCCCCCAAACTCGGAACGACCCGTTGCTATTCCATTTTGGCTGGCGTTTCGTTACTGGCTGCTTTTGGGTTTCATCAGCTTTGGCGGACCGGCTGGACAAATTGCGTTGATGCACCGGGATCTGGTGGAGCGCCGCAGCTGGATTTCCGAGCCGCGATTTCTCCATGCCCTGAATTTTTGCATGCTGCTCCCCGGCCCGGAAGCACAACAATTGGCCATCTATATTGGTTGGTTGCTCCATGGGACATGGGGAGGCATCGCGGCCGGAGTGTGCTTCGTTCTCCCTTCGGTTTTTGTTCTGCTCGCCTTATCGTATGTCTATGCCGCATACGGTTCAATCTCCATAGTCGCCGGCCTATTTGCGGGGTTAAAACCGGTAATTGTCGCTATTGTCCTGGAAGCCGGCCTTAAAATCGGTACACGCGCGTTGATTCGTCCCCTCCACCTCTGGACAGCAGGGATCGCCTTTCTTGCCATCTTTATCTTGAATATTCATTTCCCCCTCATTGTCGTGGTTGCCGGACTTGTGGGTTGGGGGGTCGCTCAGGCACGACCTGAGACCTTCACCTCAACGGAAACAGATCCGGATAGGAATAACAATAAAATTGGTATCGACCAGAAGGTGTCTCCAAAACTCTCCGCCCCCTTCCATCAAACATCCCCCAAGCGGATTATTTTTGTCATCCTTGGCCTATGGCTTATCCCCTTTCTTGTCCTCATTATGCCATCGAATTCCAGCAATTTCTTTTTACAAATCTATCTCTTTTTTACCCAAGCAGCCTTTGTCACCTTTGGAGGGGCCTATGCGGTATTGGCCTATGTCAGCCAATCCGCCATCGATACCTATGGATGGCTCACGCATGGTCAAATGATGGATGGATTTGCACTGGCGGAATCAACCCCTGGTCCTTTAATCATGGTGCTTCAATTTATCGGATTCATGGCGGGCTGGAACCATGTCGGAAACCTCAGCCAGATGAACACCGCCGTCTTGGCTGCGGTGATAACCACTTACTCGACCTTCCTCCCCTGTTTTCTGTTCATCTTTTTAGGCGCACCTTACATCGAAGTCCTCAGAGGCAACCGGGGTCTTTCCGGAGCGTTATCGACTATTACCGCAGCCGTTGTGGGAGTGATCATGAACCTGGGCATCGTCCTGGGCCTTTCGGTATTCTGGCCGCATGGATTGGGGGAATCCTTCAATGGGGTGGCGTTGGCCCTTTCGATCGTAGCATTTGTCGCACTGTATTGGTTGAGATTGAATATCCTTTGGGTTTTGCTCATCGGGGGCCTCCTTGGCCTCGCCCAAACATTCGGAGATTGATAATATTTCCTTAGTCCCAGAAAATCCTGGATTTCAAACCTGCTGAGAGAATTGGTTGTGTGGTTATGTTTGCGACCAGAAAAGGAGAGACTTACATGCATTGTCTTCTACTTCGCCATGGCATTGCCGTTAACACCGAGGAATGGGAGGGTTCTGAACGCGAACGCCCTCTGACCAAAGAAGGGATTACCAAAACCAAACAGGTGGCGGCAGGACTCAAACGAATCGACATAAAGCCCTCACACCTTTTTTGCAGCCCGTTAATCCGTACGCAACAAACGGCTGAGATAACGAAGG